>CAUUXT010000034.1:0-8760 GCA_963549015.1 uncultured Streptococcus sp. | reverse complement strand
CTCTGTTTGACTGATGAGGTTCCCGATTTCAGCTTGGGTTTGACTTGCTGCTGCATTCTGGGACGCGATGGTCTCATTTTGCTGAGAAACATTGCTCCTAAGACCATTCGCTTGGCTGAGATAGTCTCGAAACATCTCCCGATATCCAAACTTATCCGCCTCTGGAAATTGATCACTCCCCTCTTTCAAACTGGATTGCAAATAACCCAACTGCTTTTTTTGATCCTTTAACATCTCCAATTGACTGGCATATGCTTCGACCTGGACAGCCTCCGCCCCTTGCTGGTACTCAACGAGTAGTTCGCCTTGCTTGACCAACTTGTTTTCTTCCAGATAGTTGGCCACAATCCGTTGATTGCTAGTTGACTGGATATTGGCAATGATCCGACTAGGTTCGACAGTTGCTCGGGTAGACAAACTAATCTCTTTCTCTGCAAAAACTGCAAATCCTAACAGAAACACGAGCAGAAGCGACATAGGTAAAATCACCCGACTGGAAAAATTATGATAACGACGATTATAAAACTCCGTACTTTCTAGAAATTCTGGTTTCATCCTCTCCTCTTTCTAGCTATTCACCAAATGGGCGTAAAATCCACCCCGTGCAAGCAAGTCTGCATGGGTACCTTCTTCGACAATCTTGCCCTGATCCAAAACAACAACCTTTTCTGTCCGCTCAGCGATGGTCAAGCGGTGGGCGATGAAAATCAAGGTCTTGTCTAAAGCCATGAGATTATCCACGATCCGCTTCTCTGTCAAAATATCCAGACTGCTGGTCGCCTCATCCAATATCAAGACAGGCGCATCTGTCAAGAGAGCACGCGCCAGAGCGATTCTCTGCCGTTGCCCACCTGAAATTCCTGCCCCATCCGAAGTCAATTCTGTCTGGTAATTCAGTGGCATACGCTCGATATCCTCCCGAATCTCGGCCAACTCAACCGCCCGTAAGATATCTTCCTGAGTCGTCCCCTCCTTGGCTCCCAAAAGAAGATTCTCCAAAATCGTTCCGTTAAAGACATAGGGCTGTTGAGGCAGATAGTTAATGTACTGGCGCAAAGCCTTTTTGTCAATCTGATTAAGATTGACACCACCCAGACTAATCTCTCCCTGACTTGGGTCGTAAAAATTAACCATCATCTTGGCCAATGTGGTCTTTCCTGACCCCGAAATCCCCACAAAAGCCACTTTAGAACCTTGCGGGATGGTCAAATTGATATCCGACAAGACATCACGACCATAGCCATACTTATAGTGAACTTGTTTAAAGGTCATATCCCCTTTCATCATGCTCAAATCTTCGACTGTTTTCTTCTCCTCAAACTCCGAAGCTACTAGATAAACCTCATTTAAGCGATTATTGGCAACCTGCGCTGTCTGAAGTTTGGTTTGCAGATTGATGATATTTTCCAAAGGATTGGTAAAGTAAACAAGCAAAGTATTATAGGTAATCAACTGGCCCAAACTCATTTTCCCATCCATGACGAGCACTGCTCCCATCCAGAGAACGGCAACATTGAGCAGGAGCTGAGCAACTTTTTTCAGTGCCTTTTGCTGGCTTTCTGCCCGGCTATAGGTAAAGGATTTTTTCAGATAAGCTACAAATTCCTTATCAATCTTTTGATAGCGTGAACTTTCACTAGTCAAAGATTTAATGGTCTCAATACCGTTGATGTCCTCAATGATAGAAGAAGACAGAGCGGCATTGGCTTCCATAGTGTCCCGATTCATCTTTTCAAAAGGCTTCATAAAGGCAAAGATAATCACTGTATAGATGGGAAGCGCAAGTAGACTAATGAAAAAGAGCGTTATATTTTGTGAAAACAAGACAAGCGAGATAATCAAAATCGTCGACACATCTAGGAAAATCGAAAGAATGGTCGAAGCCAGCGCATCGATGATACTGTTGGCATCTGTAAAACGAGACACGATTTCTCCTGTCCTGCGTGTCGCAAAAAAGGACATTGGCAGCTGAAAAACATGCTTGATGTAGGACAAAATCACATCGATAGACAGCCGTTGCCCCAGAACAAGTAAGAGGTATTCCTGCGCATACGATAAAATCTGCTGGAGGATATAGACGATGACTAGTCCTATTGAGATAATGCCCAAGGTCGAACGCATCTGGTCTGGTACGTAACTGTCAATGATAGACTGGAGATAATAAGAGCCCACGATATTAATCAGGGTTACCAAGAGTGTTGCCAAAACGATATTAGCAATCAAGCCCCGCTGTTTGAGTAAGATTGGCAAGAAGGATAGGAGCCCCTGTTTTTTCTCCTTATGGGGTTTATAGTCTGGAGATGGCGCCATAAAGAGACTGACCCCTGTCCATTCTTGCGCAAATCGCTCACGGGAAATCTTGGTCAGCTTGACACCAGGATCCGGATCAGCGATATGGATTGCCTTCTTATCCTGACCTGTCACCACATAATAGTGGAGCAATTTCCCTTCCTTGAGCACATGAGCCACAAAAGGAAAGGTCAAATCTGGCAGATCAAAGAGCGTCATATCCGCCTTGATAGCCCGCGTCTCAAACCCAATCTCCTCTGCCACCTTTACAAGACCCAAAGCAGTCGTCCCATCCATGGTCGTCTTGGCTAACTCTCGTAGATGAGCCAAGGAGTAATAACTACCGTAGTAACCAAATACCATGGCCAAGGAAGCCACGCCACAATCCATCTGATCCACTTGGGGACGATAGTGCCTTTTCCCAAATTTCATATCCATCTCCTTTTTTCTAATAATCTCTTAAAAACTTTGTAAGATTATTTTAACCAAACAAGGAAGGAATAAGGGAATTATTTCTGAAAAAACAATATCCTCACCTGAACAGCACTTTTACCAAAGAAAATAGGCAGAACAAGAGTCCTGCCTAGAATATTCAATTACACAGATTTCTTGCCTTTCCCACTTCTTTTGTGAATGGCGTATAAAACGATAAACGCAAACGCAGGTGGCACCAGATAACTACTTTCACTCATTGTTAGCTGAAATCCAAGAGTTGCTAGAATCGTAAAGTTGAAAATATTCATTAAAAATAGGAAAATAATATAGTAGAAAATATTTTACAATCCTATTCATTCTATTCTCCTTGGCCCCGACACAGTAAAATAAAAACCACTAAAAACAAGGAAATCGTAGGTAGATTTAGTTTGTTTACATCAGCTACGATTCTAATCATTAGATAAGCCATCAAGCTAAATAATACAGTGGTCTCTGGCCAAGCTTTTCCTAGTAATTGAACAACTTTCATCTCAAACTCCAATCTGATGGTCCATCAATTCCCAATCGTACTTTCTTTTGTTTTGTACTTGTATCCTACATAAAACAGACCAAGCAGAATTGGATAGGTTTCTGGATAAAACAGGGTATTGATCGGATTTTTCATAATCATATACGTTGCGATATAAATAATGATCGATACGACAAAATACCCCTCAGCAAAACTTAATAAGAATTTTTTCATAGCAGACTCCTATTTACCTGACAAGAAAGGCGGAAAAACTCCGCCATTTACATACGCAAAATCCTTTTGATTCAGATTCATCATTTATAGTTTCGATTATTTTTCTTCAAATCCTTACAAAAAATACCAAAATAGCCTGCGGCAATCAAACCTATTAGACTCCATTGCCAATCAAAAGATACTAGCGAACCCGTACGAATTAGATGAAGCGTAAGATTAAGACCTACTTCTAACAAAGGAAGTATAGTGGCTAGTTTAGGTAAGATTAAGGTTGCGATTGTTCATTACCTAACGCCCGCGACGAGCCAAATCTGAACCAAATTTGTAACCAGCCCCAAATGCGCTGAATGCAATAGCACTTAGACCAAATATAATCGAAATAGGCTCAATTCCTCCTTCGATTGCTTGCAAGTCTTTCTCATCAATTACTTGAAATTTATCCATTCTCTTCTCCTTCATTTCTATATATTAAAATAAATGTCATCAAAAATAATGAAATCGTTGGTATATCAAAATATTCAAACCATATAGGTAGGTTTATTTTGTTTACATCAGCCACTACTCTAATACTTATATAAGCCATCGAGCTGAATAATACAGTCAATTCTGGCCAATATTTCAGTATCAATTGTATGATTTTCATCTCAGACTCCAATGTTATGGCCGATTAGCATAATAACCTGCCGCAACTCCTGCACCTGCTGTAGCTGTAGCAAGCGCTGCCACACCTCCAATTAATTTCCAACTAATAACTACCCCGCCAATAACAATCGGTGCAATCCCCCCATTCACATCCGTCAACTCTTCTTCTGTAAGAGCTGCAAAGTTCTGTTCCATTTTGTCAAAGTTTGTCATCTTTTTTCTCCTTATTTTTTTCTATATATCTAATCTTTAACCTCTAAGCCACTTAAATTAGCCAGATTGGATGAATTACTGAAATCTTTTTTTCTTCCTGTTCTTCTCACTTATCTATTCGAGAAGTAATCTAAAATGAACAGGTAAATTCATTTATTTTAAATACCATTTGATAAACCATGGCAATAAGATTGGTAAATACATCGCGTAGTCTCCTTCCCTTTTTCCTTACCTATCTATTCGAAAAACAATTCGAAAATGAACAACTCATTCATTTTTATTTTAAAAACCACTTAATGAACCACGGATAAAGACCGATCACATACATAAACATTCCTCCTTTTTCTTTCTCATCTCTTTATTCGCAATTTCTACTAAAAGTTTCCCTTTTTCTGCAAATAAAAAACAACATGACTTGCATGTTGCTTTTTGCTATTCTTTACTTTTGACAACTGCTACCACATCTCCTACACTTTGCAGTTGGTCAATTTCCTCATCACTGATTTCAATTCCAAATTCATCTTCTAGTGTCAAGACGAACTCCATCAAGTCAACTGAGTCCGCATCGAGATCGTCTTTCAAACTCAAAGCCTCTGTTACGACAAAGTCCTCTCCCTGTCGCTCTTGAATAATGGTCACAATACGGTCAAAAATTTCTTTTTCTGTCATTTGTTATTCTCCTGAAAATTCACGCGCAGTCTGGGCAACTACGTCTGTTTCTAGCATAGTACGAATCTGGCGAATCGTACTATACACAGCCTTGGCATCACTTGAGCCATGAGTCTTGATAACCGGTGCCTTAACACCAAACAAGACCGCTCCACCAACATCTGAATAGTTGAGTTGCTTTTTCAAACCTCTAAGGCTATCCTTGAGAAGAAGAGCACCTAGTTTCGCTCGAAGACCACCACCTGTGATAGCTGTCTTAAGCAAGCCCATGATACCCATGGCTGTCCCTTCAATAGATTTGAGCACAGCGTTTCCCGTGAAACCATCTGCCACAACAACATCCGCAACGCCATTCATCAAATCACGCGCTTCCACGTTTCCGACAAAATTCAAGCTTTCATCAGCTGCTAGCAAGGCGTAGGTTTCCTTACGAAGGGGATCACCCTTGCTGCTTTCTGTTCCATTGTTGAGCAAACCAACACGTGGTTTCGAAATTCCACGAACATTTTTCGCATAAAAGGAACCCAAAACAGCGTATTGGTGCAGATGATGAGCTGTATTTTCTGCATTGGCTCCAAGGTCTAGCATGTCAAAGCCTTTGCCATCAATGGTCGGTAAGGTCGACATGAGCCCAGGACGATCGATATTCCTGATACGACCCACAATGAAGAATCCTGCAGCCAACAAGGCACCTGTATTCCCAGCCGAGAGGACAGCGTCTGCCTCTCCTTCTTTGACTGCCTTAGCCGCTAATACCATACTGGCATTTTTCTTCTTACGAATAGCTTTTGTAGGCTCATCATCAAAATCAATCTTCTCATCCGTATGGATAATGCTGACGCGTTCTGTCGCTGTTAGATATTGCTTGATTTTGCTTTCGTCTCCATAGAGTTGAATCTCAATATCTGAAAAGTCAGCAAGGGCTTGATTGACACCCTCAACGATGGCTTGAGGTGCGTAATCGCCCCCCCATAGCATCTACTGCAATTTTTTTCATTTATCTTCCTCTTTTAGTAATTGTCCCCAGTCTGCTAGGGAATCAATAAATTTCTTTGATTTTAGGTGAATTCCAACATACTCTTCGTAGATTTGGTCTATAAACTTGCGCAAGTCTTGCTTGATTTCAGGCTTGAGCGAAATAGTCTCCAAGGTCTCAAAATCAATAGCTTGAAATTGATTGAGCAGATAAGGAATATTGGGATTCAGATGACAACGTCTCTCATCTTCATGATAATGCTCTGGGCAGAGGCAGGCTCCATATTTGAAAGAAAAGTCAAAAGCCTGACCAACCCGATGGCAAAAGACACACTCATTAAAATTGAGACTAATTCCAAATCGAGTCAAGATTTGGATTTCAAAAATATTGGTCAAAACCTGATAATCCAATCCTGCTTCCATCAACTCCAAAGTCTTTTGCAAAAAAGCAAACAAGGGAGCATCCTGCTGATTATCCTGCAAACTAGCATCTGCAAGGGCAGCCACATAGGTCGCATAAGCCATAACAAAGAGATCACTATTAATCTTGGGAAAGGTCATCACCTCATGGTAGTCTTCGATATAGCTGAGTCCATCATCATTGATTCGCAAGAGAAACCGAGCCAACACCAAGGGCTGAATAACCGGAGCTAGTTTGGACTGACCAGCGTGTTTGACGAAAAACATGCGCTTGCCAGCCTGCTCGGTAAAAATCTTGACTAACTTGTCATCCTCACGAAAATTACGATTGTAGAGCACCAAGCCTTGACTCGTGATAGACTGAATCATGCTTCTTTCATGTACTCCTCAAGTCGTTTCATGGCTTCTTTGATAGTCTCCATGCTAGCTGCATAAGATAGGCGAACATAGCCTTCTCCGTAGCGTCCAAAGGCGGCACCAGGGATAAAGGCAACGGCCTTCTTATAGGCAAAATCCTTAAGAAAAGCAAAGGAGTCTTGATTGTAACCTGCTGGAATCTTAGCAAATATATAGAAGGCCCCATCTGGTTTGATAATCTCAAAACCAAGAGCAGTCATCTTTTCGATGATATAATCTCGACGCTGAATGTATTCCTTCTTCATAGGCTCTGCGTCGTTTTTACCAGCCGTCAAGGCTTCCACTGCAGCATGTTGAGCCATAGTGTTTGCGGCAGTGACCAAGTATTGGTGACTCTTGATCAACTGGGCTGTAAAGGCTGCAGGAGCAAAGATAAAGCCTAAACGCCAACCAGTCATAGCATGAGACTTAGATAAACCATTGATAATAATAGCCTGATCTCTCAGCATAGTTCCCAAAGATACATGGGCTTCGCCTGTATAGGTTAATTCTGAGTAAACCTCATCACAGACAACGAAAATCTCATACTTGCGTAAAACGTCCGCCAAGGCTTCCAACTGCTCCCGACTATAGGTAATTCCTGTCGGATTGGCTGGATAGTTGAGAATGACCGCCTTGAGCTTGTCGCCTTGCTCCAAAATGGCCTTTTCCAACATCTCAGGAGTCAAGACAAAACCATTTTCAGTCGTATCAATCTCGACAACCTCTGCCCCAACTAGATTGACAATCGGCTCATAACCTGGATAGGCAGGAGCTGGCAAGAGCACCTTATCTCCCTCTTCCAAAATAGCTGTCAAAGTAGCCGATAAAGCCTCTGTCGCCCCAATTGTAACCAAGATCTCATTTTCAGGATTGTAATCTAGCTGGTATTTTTCTTTTACAAAATCACTGGCTGCCTGACGTAATGTTAACAGACCACTCATCCCTGTATAGTAGGATTGGTTCTGGTCGATGGCCCGCTTAGCCGCTTCCTTAACATGATCTGGCGTTGTAAAATCAGGTTCCCCCAAGGTCAAACGCAGGACCCCAGGAATCTCCGAAATAGCCTGGTCAAACTGGCGAATCAAGGAAACTTGAATCTTGTCTAACTGTTTATTAAAGCGCTTAGTTAAGTCCATAGATACCTCCTACTCTCAAAACGTATCTCTATTATACTACAAAAGCCCCCCGACCGCAAAAATACATTATATAATATCTTTCCACTTTCTATTTTACTTTTCCTGTTTACAGGTCTATAATGGTAACAGATTATAATTGGAGGTTTTTATGTCATTTCTATCAAAAAATGGAGCAGGCATCTTGGCCTGCCTTCTCATTTCTATCATTTCTTGGTTTCTAGGAGGACTTTTCCCCGTCGTGGGTGCACCCGTTTTTGCAATCTTTATAGGAATGCTCCTACACCCCTGGCTCTCCCCCTACAAACAACTAGATGCAGGTTTGACCTTTAGTTCCAAAAAATTACTCCAGTATGCTGTTATCTTGCTTGGTTTTGGTCTCAATATCTCGCAAGTCTTTGCAGTCGGACAAACTTCACTCCCTGTCATCCTATCAACGATTTCAATTTCCTTGATTGTCGCCTACCTCTTCCAGCGTTTCTTTGCACTAGACACAAAACTGGCTACCTTGATTGGAGTGGGGTCTTCTATCTGTGGTGGTTCTGCCATTGCTGCGACAGCGCCCGTTATCCATGCCAAGGAAAAAGAAGTTGCCCAAGCCATTTCCGTTATCTTTTTCTTCAATATCTTGGCTGCGCTCATCTTTCCAACTCTAGGAACCTGGCTTCACCTATCTAATGACGGCTTTGCTCTCTTTGCAGGAACTGCGGTCAATGATACTTCTTCTGTAACGGCAACAGCTAGTGCTTGGGACAGTCTTTACCAGACCAATACCCT
This sequence comes from uncultured Streptococcus sp., assembly GCA_963549015.1. Classification (GTDB taxonomy): domain Bacteria; phylum Bacillota; class Bacilli; order Lactobacillales; family Streptococcaceae; genus Streptococcus. The sequence continues at coordinate 66 of CAUUXT010000034.1, read as the reverse complement.
CGAATCGGCAACCATTGTTAAACTCACGCGCACCTTAGCGATCATTCCCATCACTCTCTTCCTCTC
>CAUUXT010000033.1:0-8870 GCA_963549015.1 uncultured Streptococcus sp. | reverse complement strand
CATCTACTCCAAAACCAGATATGCAACCAAGTCCTCAACCGGAAGGTAAGAAACCGCAAACACCGGCACAACCTGGTACTGAGGATAAGAAGCCATCTGCTCCAAAACCAGGTATGCAACCAAGCCCTCAACCAGAGGGTAAGAAACCGCAAACACCGACACAACCTGGTACTGAGGATAAAAAGCCATCTGCTCCAAAACCAGGTATGCAACCAAGTCCTCAACCGGAAGGTAAGAAACCACATACACCGGCACAACCAAAGACACATAAAATCTTTACGGCAGCAGATGGCAAGACGAAAGTCTCAGTAATATTTGATAAACCTACAGATGCTGATAAGTTACATCTCAAGGAAGTAACGACGAAAGAGTTGGCTGATAAAATTGCTCGTAAAACAGGAGGGGGAACAGTTCGTGTGTTTGACTTATCTCTTTCTAAAGGAGGCAAGGAAACTCATGTCAATGGAGAACGAACTGTTCGGCTCGCGCTTGGGCAGACTGGCTCAGATGTTCACGTCTATCACGTAAAGGAAAATGGCGACCTTGAGCGTATTCCTTCTAAAGTTGAAAATGGGCAAGTTGTTTTTAAAACGAACCACTTCAGTTTGTTTGCGATTAAGACACTTTCTAAGAATCAAAATGTCACCACACCTAAGCAGACTAAGCCGTCTATCCAAGATAGTCAAACACAGATAGGAGAGAGCCGAACTGGAAAATTCCAGAATAAAGAAGTTAATCATAAATCATTGGCTACTGAAAATGAAACAGTAGCAAAAGGAAATCCTACATCAGCAACTGAGAAGAAATTGCCATCTACAGGAGTAGCGTCTAATCTAGTTCTTGAGATCCTTGGTCTCCTTGGTTTGATTGGAACTTCATTCATCGCGATGAAAAGAAGAAAATAATGATTCAGATTTTTAAAAATATCCACTTTCGATATTTAGCATTTGATTGGTTAACCATTGAAGATCCCAAAGATTTTACTTATAATTGGTATCTAATAATGATAAGTCATTTCATATAGAGATGAATCTAAGATATAAAAAGAGAAGGCTAGTGAACCGCAAAAGTTAGATTTTTTATGTCCAACTTTTGAGGGGCAGTATAAAGATGGCCTTCTCTTTTTTTTGTTACCTTTTTATAAAAAGTAATAAAAGACTATTGACAAAACAAAAATATAGTATATAATAAAAACACAGAAAACAAAAATATTAAAAACTATAAAAAGGTAAAGCGTTTATGAAAAAGAAAACAGCAGTGGTATTTGGGACCTTTGCCCCTCTCCATCAAGGGCATATCGATCTGATCCAGCGAGCGAAGCGTCAGTGTGACCAGGTCTGGGTAGTCGTTTCAGGCTACGAGGGAGACCGAGGTGAGCAGATAGGCTTAACTCTTCAAAAAAGATTTCGCTATATCAGAGAGGCTTTTCGTGATGACGAATTGACCTCTGTCTGCAAGTTAGATGAAACCAAGCTTCCTCGTTACCCTATGGGCTGGCAGGAGTGGTTGGACCAGATGTTAGCGGAGATTTCCTATGATGAAACCAAGCAAGAACTGATCTTTTTTGTGGGAGAAGAAGAATACCAGCAAGAATTAGCTAAACGTGGTTTTGAGACCGTTTTGCAAGAAAGAAAGTTTGGTATCTCAGCGACTATGATTCGAGAAAATCCAAGCAAATATTGGAAATACATCGCTCAGCCCTTCCGTCGTCAGTTTACAAAGAAAGTGTTGATTATGGGAAGTGCTAGCAATGGGAAGACCACTCTGGCCAAGGATTTGGCAAGGTATTACGATGCGCCCGTTAGTCTGGAATACGCGCGTGAGTACCAGATCAAAAACAATGTCCGCGACGATGAATTGACCCCAAAGGATTACTACTATCTCCTTTTAGGGCAGTATGACCAGACCTCTAAGTTAATTGACAGTAATACCAATCGAGGCCTAGTGATAGCTGACACCAACTCCTTAGTAACCAAGGGCTACTATGACTATTACATGGAGACTGAGGATCAAGGGGACTTATCAGGAGAAACCTTTGACAATCTCTTTGTTTCGATCTTAGCTAAGGAAAAATGGGATTTGATTCTCTTCGTGCAACCTGTCGGTTCCTATGTCAATGACGGGTTTAGAGATATGACCATGGCAGAAGACCATATTCGTCACAGTTTTTCCCAGCATTTGGACCAGATGAGAGAGCGATATTTAACCACCATTCCTTTAGTTTATCTAGCGGAGGATTACCTAGGAAATTATGAAGCAGCCAAAGTGGCTATTGATACCATTTACCAAGCAGATTAGGAGAAAATGATGAAAACAGTAACTAAAAAAATCACACAATTTATCGAAAACTTTAAAAATGTCCATGAAGAAGCCCGCAAGATCGGTTTTGCAGGGATCATGCGCCTGCTCTGGAAAGATCTCTTTGTCGGCCGTAGCCTTTTCCAGTGGTTGTATCTCATCGCCTTGTCAAGTGTTCCCTTGATCTTAGAGTTCACGCAAAATACGGAAAGTCATGACTGGCTGAGCTTGTTTGCATCCTGGACTGGGATTGTCTGTGTTATCTTGGTAGCAGAAGGTCGTGCAAGCAATTATCTCTTTGGGACCATTAACTCGGCTATCTATTTGATCTTGGCCATGAATGCGACTTTTTACGGAGAAGTTTTGACGACTGTTTACTTCTTTGTCATGCAGCCGATTGGTCTCTATGCTTGGCTGTCCAATCGTATCAATGACCAAGGAAAACCAGAAGAATCCCACTTTGAAGCTAAGAAATTATCTGTTCTTGACTGGCTCAAGTACTTGGTCTTGACTGCCATTATCTGGATTGGTATGGGCTTTGCTTACCAAAGTATCCATAGTGCTCGCCCTTTCCGTGATAGTGTTACCGATGCGACCAATGGTGTTGGTCAGCTCTTGATGACACGTCTTTACCGCGAGCAATGGATTTTCTGGATTGCAACCAATCTCTTTAGTATCTACCTCTGGTGGGGTGAAAATATCCACATTCAAGGGATGTACTGGGTTTACACACTGAACAGTCTAGTGGGATGGTACCAATGGACCAAGGCAGTTCGAAAGGAGGCATAAGATGGCAGACATAAAGATTCCAGAAGGAATGACGGAAAAAGAATATTATGAAATCCATGCCAGTCAGGAGGAGTTTTTAGACTGGTACTACAGGCAGGAACTCCCTCAATATGAAAAACCAAGTGTGACAGTGGATATGGTGGCTTACTGCTTTGTCGAAGGAAAGATCAAGCTCTTACTGATCCGTCGCAAGGCCCACCCTTATCAAAACTGCTTGGCTCTGGTTGGAGGCTTTATGGACAAGGGAGAAGATGCTGCACATGCCTGTCAGCGCGAGGTGAGTGAAGAAGTCAATCTCGATCTACCTTTGGAAAAAATCGAGCAATTGATGACCGTATCGACCCCTGGGCGTGATCCACGGGGCTGGACAGTGACCATTGCCCACTTGGTGTACCTACCTAGTCGTGCATTAGACCTCGTTCAGGCAGGAGACGATGCTAAGGATGTTGTTTTCGTAGATGTCGATTTTCAGACAGGCAAATGCTACCTAGATGGAGTCGCGCTGGAGGAGCAAGCCTTCGCCTTTGACCATTATGCCATTATCCAAGAATCCATCAAACGAATCCAAGGCCGTCTTGACTGGAATCCGACCTTCCTCTATCTGCTGGAGGAAGAGTTCACTGTCTACGAAGGGACTGAACTGGTCAATCTCATCAATCCTGGTCGGCCCATCGTCAGCAATAACTTTCTCGTAAAATACGGAGAATATGTAGAAGAAGTCGGGCTCAAACGAGTACCTAAAAAGAAACCAAGAAAAACCTATCGATTGAAATAAAAAGTAAGGCCGGGACAAAGTTTCCGACCTCTTTATTTATCATCATTTTTATGAATGGCTATCTTTCTTAGAATTACACAAGAACGATGCAAAAAATAGGACTCTAATCTAAAAAATTTCCTATTTTTTCGTTTCGATTACGAATTGAAATAGTGGAGGGAACAATTTTTAAAATAGGTTCTCTAAATAGTTGACAGATTCAAAACCTAATGTTACAATTATGTTACAAAAAGATTTCTTAATATTTCAAAAACGTTACAAAGGAGTAAAAAATGAAAAAGAAAACCTATATCAAATTGATGGCAGCGACTGTGTTGGCTTCTACCTTGCTACTAGGAGCTTGTGGAAATAAAAACGAAACCACTCAAACTAGTAGCTCTGCAAAGACAAGTCAATCATCAAGCTCTAAAGCAGCTTCTTCTAGCAAAGAAAGCAAGACTCAAAAATCTTCAAGCTCAGCTTCATCTGAAAAGGCCCAGGCATCTTCTGGTCAGTCTTCTACAGCGGCGGATCAGTCACAAGCGAAACCAGCGCCTGAATCAAGACAAGAACAAGCAGCCCCTAGTCAGCAAGCTCCATCTCAGGCTCCATCAACTCAGCAAGGCTCTCAAGCCCAGTCTAACCAGTCAGGCTATGATCCAACAACTGACCGCAAACTTCAAGACAAGCAAGCTGAACACAACAAACGCTATAAGGGTGTTTTAACCATGGTCGATGGTGACTTCTCAGCAGCTGCAGGCAACTGGAAGGGAGCAAATGGCGAAACTATTACGGTTTCATCAGGGGGCCAATTTACAGTAGAAACTGCAGAAGGAAATAAAGAAAACTACTCTATTAGAGGCTACTCTTACACTCTTGATGATGGCAAGTATAATGCTAAAATCGGAGGAGGAAAAATCATCCAAATTACAACAGGTGCGGATGGTAAAGTTTCAAGCGTTGCCTTGATTCAATAATAAAATTTGATGTTTTAACTCTTACTAGAAATCGTTCTGTAAAAGAGTGAGTCAACTGTTTTTCACTTAGTTTCTCCAAGAGAAAGTGGTATAATAAAAAAATCAAAGGAAAACGAGTGATAATACATGGCGGATAAACTAATCTTACCTCAAAACACACGACTGATGGGAGTATTTCTTGGATTTGTAGGTGGTTCTTTGGATGTGTTTTGCCATATTCAATACCATAGTTTGGTAGCGACACAGACAGGGAATATTCTCCTACTGATATCTGATTGGCACGACTCAAATGTTACCAATACGATGCTACGATTCTGCTCCATTATTTTCTTTTCTCTAGGATTTCTGTTTGCATTGCACATGAAAGAATACCGCAAAACGGCCTACTGGCGGGTTAAGATGCTGCTCCCTTTATTTATTGGAACTCTTATTCTACCTTTCTTTTCACGATTTCCTCTATTAGAAGTTCCTTTCATCGCTTTTGGAACAGGAATGATGATGCTAACATTTACGGGCAGTTTGATTGAAGATCATCCCTATGTCATTTTTATGACATCTGGAAATTACCGAAAGATGCTGACCGCTTTGTATCGCATTGCTAGAAGAGAAGGAAATATCCAAGAATACCGTCGTCAGGCCTTAAATTATGGGATTGTTGTGGGAAGTTTCATAGTGGGCGCAATCAGCTTGGCTGTATTGATGCATTTTCTTCATGAATGGTCTATATGGATTGTCAGCCTCAATTTGTTTTTGATTATGTCCTACTATATAGCTAGAGTGAAGCAATTAGATTTACAAGATGAAAACATATAAAAACGGCAAGACTCATTTTTGAGCTTTGCCGTTTTTGTGAGTTGTAGATGTGAGACTATGCTTTGTCTAGTTGCAAGAGGGCCTCAATCTCTGCAAGAGTGCTAGCTTGTGAAATAGCTCCACGAAGCTTGGCTGCACCAGATGTACCACGAAGATAGTGAGGAGCGAGGCCACGGAATTCACGGACTGCAATTTTTTCTCCTTTGAGGCTAATCAAGCGTTTCAAGTGTTCGTAAGCGATTTTCATCTTATCCTCAAAGGTCAAATCAGGAAGGATTTCTCCTGTTTCAAAGTAGTGGTTGATTTGGTTGAAGAGGTAGGGATTTCCCATGGCTGCTCGGCCAATCATAACTGCGTCAGCACCAACTTCTTCGATACGCTGTTTAGCGTCTTGAACCGTACGAATGTCACCGTTGGCGATAAATGGAATCTTGGTCAAAGCTTGAGCGACCTTATGAAGGGTCTCGAGGTCAGCGTGACCAGTATACATTTGCTCACGGGTACGACCGTGCATGGCAAGGGCAGAGACACCAGCAGCCTCAGCGGCGAGAGCATTTTCCACGGCTAGGGATGGATCAGACCAGCCGGTGCGCATTTTGACAGTAAGTGGGATATCAAGGACAGACTGGACTTTGTTGATGATAGAGTAGATTTTGTCTGGATCCTTGAGCCACATAGCGCCAGCTTCGTTCTTCACGATTTTGTTAACTGGGCAGCCCATGTTGATATCGACGATATCGGTCTTGGTGTTTTCTTGGATGAATTCTGCTGCGCGTGCGAGGCTGTCTTCATCGCTACCAAAAAGTTGGATAGAGACAGGGTTTTCGCCTTCATCGATATGAAGCATGTGCAGGGTTTTTTCGTTGTTGTATTGGATTCCCTTGTCAGAGACCATTTCCATCACAACGAGTCCAGCCCCGAGCTCTTTTGCGATGGTACGAAAGGCTGAGTTGGTGACACCAGCCATGGGTGCTAAAACAGTACGATTGGGAATCTCAACATTGCCAATCATAAAAGGTGTATTAAGATTTGTCACGAATGAGTTCCTCCAGGTCGTTTTCATCAAAGTTATAAGTTGTTTGGCAGAATTGACAAGTGATTTCTGCTCCGTGGTCTTCCTCTTTCATTTCTTCAAGGTCTGAGCTTGGAAGGCTGGCAAGAGCGTTCAAAAAGCGGTCTTTGCTGCAGTCACATTGGAAACGAATTTCTTCTTCAGATAGACGTTTGTAAGATTCGTCACCATAGATGGCCTTGAGAAGGGCTTCGATATGGTCATCGCTTTCCAGAAGGGTTGAGATGGCTGGCATTTCTTGGATGCGTTTTTCAAAGCGGGCAATCTCTTCTTCCTTGGCCCCTGGCAAGACTTGGAGAAGGAAACCTCCGGCAACTTCGACCTTGTCGTCTTTATCCAAAAGAACATTGAGGCCGACTGCTGAAGGGGTTTGTTGGCTTTCAGTCAGGTAATAGGCCAAGTCTTCACCGATTTCCCCAGAAATGAGAGGAGTCATGGAGTTGTAAGGATTTCCAGTACCGTAGTCTGTGATAACGAGAAATTGACCGTTTCCAACAAAAGGTCCGACTAGGACTTCACCTGTTGCGGTCTTTTTGATGTCAACACCTGGATTTTGAACGTAGCCTTTGACATTTCCCTTGGTATCTGCGACCGTGATGATGGCACCGAGAGAGCTCGTTCCAAGAACTTTTACAGTAATCTTGGTATTTCCTTTTTCATTGGCTGCGAGAATTTGGCTAGCGATAAGGGCACGACCAAGTGCAACAGTCGAACTGGCTTGAGTTTGATGTTTTTCTTGAGCAGTGCGGACGGTTTCAGTGCTGTCAAGGACAAAAGCACGAAAGGCTCCGCTTTCTGATATAGTTTTAATAATTTTATCCATAGCTACTATTTTAGCATAAAAATGCCCAAAGAGGGAGCCGTGTGTTTGTTGTTATTCTTTAAACTGTTTAATTTCTGATGACTGGTATAGGAGATTTATAGAAATGGAAATCTTTGCCTGCATCTGCTGTTAACATTTTAATTTATCTTAAAATAACCTAAAACGAACTTTTAAGTTATGGTAAACAGTTGAAAAAAAGGTTGATAAAGTGGTAAAATGTTAGGAAGATAAGTTACTAATAGTGCGTATTTGTAGTCGATAGAAATGATATATTAATGGATAGCTTATGAAAAAACAACGAAACCTACATGTATTTTTAGGCCGGACGGCCCTATATTTTGTAATCTTACTTGGCTTGCTTTATTTTTTTAGTTACCTTGGGCAGGGACAAGGTGGCTTTATTTATAATGAGTTCTAGTTTAAAGGAGAAAAAGAACTGTGTCTAATAAACCGATAAAAGATATGATTGAAACGATTGAGCACTTTGCTCAAACACAGCCAACATATCCTGTCTACGATGTTTTAGGTCAAGAGCATACTTATGGCGATCTGAAGGCTGATTCAGATAGTTTAGCTGCAGCTATCGATCGACTTGACTTGCCTGAGAAATCTCCAGTCGTCGTTTTTGGTGGTCAGGAATATGAGATGTTGGCTACCTTTGTAGCGCTGACTAAGTCGGGTCATGCCTACATTCCAATTGACAGCCATTCAGCCTTGGAACGAGTTTCTGCTATTGTAGAAGTTGCAGATCCAAGCTTGATTATTGCTATCTCAGATTTTCCATTAGAGCAAACTAGCACACCAATGCTGAATTTAGAGCAAGTCCATGAAGCCTTTGCTCAAGGGGCTAGCTATGAGATGACGCATCCAGTCAAGGGAGATGATAATTACTACATCATCTTTACTTCTGGTACGACCGGTAAGCCTAAGGGAGTGCAGATTTCCCATGACAATCTCCTCAGCTTTACCAACTGGATGATTACAGACAAGGAATTTGCGACGCCAAGTCGCCCGCAAATGCTGGCTCAGCCCCCTTATTCTTTTGACCTATCTGTCATGTACTGGGCACCGACCTTGGCACTTGGTGGCACGCTTTTCGCTCTTCCTTCAGCCATTACTCAGGACTTCAAAAAACTCTTTGCGACGATCTTTTCCTTGCCAATCGCTATCTGGACCTCAACACCGTCCTTTGCAGATATGGCCATGTTATCAGAAGACTTTAACAGTGAGAAAATGCCAGGAATCACGCATTTCTACTTTGATGGTGAAGAATTGACGGTCAAAACAGCTCAAAAACTGCGCGAGCGATTCCCAAATGCTCGTATTAACAATGCCTACGGTCCA
>CAUUXT010000032.1:0-8973 GCA_963549015.1 uncultured Streptococcus sp. | reverse complement strand
GGTTTTTACGCTGCGTGTTTTTTTGCTGATCTATTTCCGCCAGCCGCCTTTTGAGGAATTGTAAAAGGTGTCTTCATCAACACCTAGCCACTCACGCAGACGATCACCACTCTTATCCTTCCAATAAATTCCAGCTTCTTGCGTTTTAAAGCCCGGAGCTTGACCGACAATATTGATACGAGCAGTTGTTGGCGCCGCAAAGAGAGGTTCGATTCCGCGTTCTGTATAGCTGGTATTCTGTGGATCCGCCATAATGGCTTGCTTGATTCTTTCGATTTGAGACATCTGTTTTCCCTCCAAAAAGAAGTCTAAGCATAAAATCTCAGACTTCTATCGTTTTATTTGATTAATTCATAGATAGCTTCTGCATAGATTGCTGCTGCTCGGAAGAGATCATCTAAGGCGATGAATTCATTGGCTTGGTGCATGGTATCAATAGAATCTGGGAACATAGCACCGTAGGCAACACCACGTTCTAGCAAACGGCCGAAGGTTCCACCACCGATAACTTGTTCGTGACCTTGAAGTCCAGTTTGTTTTTCATAGACATTCAACAAGGTTTGAACGAGTGGATCTTCCATTGGCACATAATGAGGTGTGTGACCATGTTCTGACAAGCTGACAGAAGCAACTGGCAAGTTTTCTAAAATTGACTGGATGTGCTCAGGACTGGTTCCTTTTGGATAACGGAAGTTGAGGGCAATGGTATTGTCAGCACTTGTTTCATCAAAGCGGAAGACACCCGCATTCATAGAAAGGGCACCCATCTTTTCATCCACATGATCCACTTTTAAGTTTTTACCTTCATGGTCATTCAAGAGAATCTTACCAGCAATGTCCAGATAACCTTTTGCAGATCCCGCAAAGTCAAACTGGCTGAGGAAGAGAGCAAGATATGTCGCACCATTGACACCTGAAGCAGGCATAGCACCGTGAGCAGATTTACCAATCACAGTCACCTTGTACTGACCGTTTTCTTCGTGGATTTCTCCTCTAAGTTTGTGTTCTGCAACAAAGGCATCTAGTTTCCCTTGCAAGTCAGTCAAATCACCTGAAACAACTGCTGTTGCTGATTCAGGTACCATGTTTTCACGTAAACCACCTGTAAAACTGTGAAGATGGGCAGCACCAGTATTTTCACCCGCAAAGTGAAGATATTCTGTGATATTTCCTTTTTCACCGTTGATGATAGGGAATTCAGCATCTGGAGAGAAACCGAAGTCTGGTTTCGCAAGTCCTACATGTTCAAAGTAGTAGTCCATGTCTGCCCAGCCTGATTCTTCGTCTGTTCCGACGATGAAACGAACTTTTTTAGAAGTCGGAAGGCCCAGTTCTTTGATGATTTTCAAACCATAATAGCAAGCTGTTGTAGGGCCCTTGTCGTCAGATGCTCCACGCGCATAGAGGCGACCGTCTTTGATAGTTGGTGTATAAGGGTCTGTATCCCAACCACTACCAGCTGGTACTACGTCCATATGGGCAAAGATTCCGAGAACTTCTTCTCCTTCACCAAACTCAAAATGTCCGGCATAGTTATCAACATTTTGAGTTGGATAGCCATCACGATCTGCGATTTCAAGGAATTTTTCCAAGGCTTTTACTGGACCAGTTCCAAATGGATGATCAGCGTCCGCCTTGCTGTCATCTCGTTCAGAGTTGATTTCCAAAAGGCTAAACAAGTCAGCCAAGAGGTCTTCTTTGCGTTTTTCTACTTCTGCTGTAAAATCAATTGCTGTCATTTTTTCTTCTTTCTATCTTTTTTCGATGATTTCATCTACTGGCAAGCGGTAGCTTGGTTCCAATTTTTCGTCTGTGTAACCCACTGTAATCAAGAGTTCTGGGCGGAAACGGTCTTCGATGTTCAAAACCTCATTGGCTTTTGATTTATCAAAACCAAGGATAATGTTAGAACCAATTCCTTGGTCTGTCAAAGCGAGAACCAAGTTCATAGCAACCAAACCTGCATTGAGGGCTAGGTAATCGCTAACCTGTTGTTCATTGTAACGGGCAAATTCCGCAGGCAAATTTTTCATGTAATATTGAAGTTGCTCTTCTGAGAAATTCTTTGCACCACCGACGCGAGCAATCTTGCGAGCACGTTTAGCTAGGTCTGTATCGGTAAACAGGGCAATGGTTACAGGTGCTGATGATACCTGCTCAAAGTTCGAACCATAAGCCAACTTTGCCAATTCAGCATTTTTCTCACGAACCACCACGAATTTCCATGGCTGGCTATTGTGGGCACTTGGAGCCAAAGTCGCGATTTCGATTGCGGTACGCACATCTTTGGGATCAACCGGCTTATCAGTAAAATGCTTGGTCGCATGACGTTTTTTGTTTAATTCAAGAAATTTCATAATTGATTTCCTTTTCTAATTCTACTGTTTCCATTTTACCATATTTTGAAAGAGCTTGCAGGGATTTTTTATAGAGTTAGTACTTCTTTCAAACTCTCTGCTATTTATTTTAAGCTCTTTAAGTAGGTATCGTTTGGATTTGAGACAATCAAAAAGCAGGTGATCGAACACCTACTTTCTCATATTATTGACCAGATGTGTATGGAGCAACTGCTTTATAAGCCGCTTCCAGCGCTTTCTTCATTGTGTCACGTCCAGTTTTCAATTGTTGAACAAATAGAGTACGAGTTTGTTCTGGCACTACTGTATCATCAGAACCAATACTTGAAAGGCTTTCGTTAAATGACTCTCTTACAGTCTCCATAGACTTAAGCGCTGGTTCAACTTGGGCGTTATATGCTTCTTTTCCACTCTCTGGAATTTTTTCCCCAATTTCAACTGCATGCTTTTTATAATTGTCGACTAATTTACCAAAGACTTTCTTCACATCTCCAACAGTTTTAGCATTATCAATTTCTTCATCAGTGATCAAAACAACCTCATTATTTTCTGTCTTTGAACTAGACGTTGTTGATGAAGTCTCTGAAGAAGAAGTTTGTTCTACAGAGCTTGAAGTCTTAGTCGAAGAATCAGACGTTGTTTTCCCTGAACATGCTGCTAAAACAATAACAGATAAAAGAGCCATACTAGCTGTAATAATTTTCTTCATAATGTTCTCCTTTTGATTAAGAATCAAGTTCATTCTATAACAAAATAATTTCAATGTCAAACTTTAGCTGAGCTATCTCTTTTTCCTTATCATCGTCTGACTCTTTTCTAAGCGATTCGACTACAAACCTCACTTCAAATTAAGGGCGTCCATTTTATTTCTCACTTTGCAAGAAATCAAAATAATTCTTTACCTCCTCTACATACCCATGCTTTTCGATTAAACTAGCCAAAAGTTCCAAATTGTGCCCCTGATAGTTGTCTTCTCGTCGTAGCTCTTCATACATTTCGATAAAGGGAAGGCCCTTGGACTTGGCCAATTCTAACTCCGCTTCATAATCATAAGAAACTTTTCGAAATAGGATATTGACCAATTCCCCATCTTCTACTTCTATCACGGCGTACTGGGCACGGTGATTTTTTAACGCCTCCCAATCAAAATAGGGCATGCCAATCGTACCTGGATTGATGATTTGTTGCCCTTGACTGCCATAACGAAGCAACTGCTTGTGAACATGACCATAGACTGCCACGTCCGTTTCCTCATCTAGGAGTTGGTCAAATTTCTCTGTGTTATTCCCAACAGACAGGTCCCCACCATAGTTTTTTTCAGGTAAATTATGAGAAAGAGAAAAGCGCAGTCCATCAACTTCTTTCTTTTCTAGCATAGGTAAGTTTCGTAGCCAGACAATCGTTTCAGGATCCATTCGCTCCATCAAAAACTGGCTCAATCGCATGAGCTGGATTTCCTGTGGGTCTTCTAAGCCATATTGCCCATCTAAAGCCTCAAGGACACAATCATCCCAGTTTCCGCGGACAGTCGCTGTGATAGGCAGATCCTTTAACAGAGCGACCAAGTCATTTGCACCTGGACCAGGAAGAAAAATATCTCCCAGAAGCCAATATTCACTGGCTCCTTGAGTTTTAGCATCTGCAATCACTGCTTCTAAGGCAGTCGCATTTCCATGAATATCTGATAAAATTGCGATTTTATGGTTCATGATGGTTTTCCTTTTTCTATTTCATCTAGCCAATTGTGAAACTCCCAACGAAGAGGATCTTCCTTGCTTATTCTTTGCCTCAAATGTTCTTGATATTGAAGATAGAAAGCGTAATCTCCCCAACTACTCCACACTTGAGAAGGTCTTGGGATACACAACTGTTTGTTCGCCCTCTCTAACACGATGTTATCTATCGGTACGTGTAAAAAAGGAAAAACGGAGTCTAGGGTTACAGCTTCAAGCATATACAGATACTTGAACGTCATATTAATCCACTTTTGAGCATGACCATAAGTGAATCGAATCCCATTTGAACGATAGCAATCTATCAGAACATCACAAGTCCTATGATGCCAACTATCAAAATCAGTTTGACACAGCTTGTCCCGATTCAAGAGATTTAAAATCGCTTCTTTGATACACTTAGAGGCCCGATTTCTCATCTCCAAGCGCTGTTCATCTAGCATGCCATGAAATCGCAAGGTTCGATTAAAATCAAGATAGGCTCGAGTAGTTGCAGCTAAAAATAAATCTTTTGAATTCCCAAAGTAAGCAAATCGTAAAAAAAGGAGTATATCTCTGTCAATCTCAATCCTATTCATTTCTTCTACTTTCTATCTAGATACTTATTCCAATTCTTTTAATGGTTCCGCTACTTGAGCCAATTCCACTGCCTCCTGCGGGTTCAACTTTCTTTTCACATCTTCTGCGACTGTTCTTGGTACCCCAACTTCGACAATCTCATCCACACTGGCTTCCTTGATTTTGGTCAGAGACTTGAAATGCTTCATGAGATTTTGCTTGCGTTTAGGTCCCAGCCCGTCAATACCATCCAATTGCGAAGAAAAGGAGTTTTTGGAGCGCAGTTGGCGGTGGAAGGTGATAGCAAAGCGGTGCACCTCATCCTGGATGAGTTGGAGGAGAAAGAATTCTTGAGAATTGCGAGACAACTCCACCACTTCCAGCGGATCTCCAAAGAGCAGTTCATGGGTTTGGTGCTTATCATTCTTTTGCAGACCTGCAATTGGAATATCCAAGCCCAGCTCCTCTTGGATGACTTGCTTAGCGATATTGACTTGACCTTGTCCCCCATCGATCACAATCAAATCTGGCGGAGTCAATCCGTCACGCTGCACTCGACCATAGCGTCTGCGAATGACCTCACGCATACTGGCATAGTCATCTGGTCCAACAACCGTTTTTATCTTGTACTTACGGTAATCCTTCTTACTTGGTTTGCCATTGACAAAGACCACCATGGCTGAAACAGGACTGGTTCCCATGATATTAGAGTTGTCGAAGGACTCAATGCGAACCGGAGTTGGTATTTGGAGCAAGTGTCCTAGATTTTCAATAGCTCCCTGAGTCTTTTCGACAGATTTTTCTAGCAGATTGAACTTCTGCTCCAGACTAACACGGGCATTTTTTATGGCTAGATTGACTAGCTGTTTTTTCTCTCCACGCTGGGGTTTGAGAATCTTGGTATCCACCAAGGCCTTGACCGCTTCTTCATCGATATCCTGCGGAATCAGCACCTCATTGGGAACCAGATGGGATTTTTCTTGATAGAATTGTCCCACATAGGTCAAGAAGTCCTCATCCGGATCATTGTAGTAGGGGAAGAGATTGACATCCCGCTCAATGAGCTTGCCTTGACGGACAAAGAAAACCTGAACACACATCCAGCCCTTATCCACATAGTAACCAAAGACATCCCGATTTTGCAAATCTTTAGCCATAACCCGTTGCTTGGTCCGAAGTGTTCCAATGGCCTGAATCAAATCGCGATATTCCGCCGCACGTTCAAATTCCATACTTTGAGCTGCCTTTGCCATCTTGCCCTTGAGGTCATCGATAATTTTGTCATCCTGTCCTTTTAGGAAATCAGAAACCTCCTGAGCCATGGACTTGAAATAAGCCTCATCTTTCTTACAGATGGTGTGGGCCATACATTGGCCGATATGGTAATAAAAACAGACCTTAGACGGTGGGTTGGTACATTTCCGAAAAGGGAAAATCCGATCCAGTAGTCGCTTGATTTCATTGGCCGCTCCCACATCTGGATAAGGGCCAAAATAAAGACCACCGTCCTTTTTGACCTGACGGGTGATAATCAAACGAGGATAACGCTCATTGGTGATTTTGATGAAGGGATAGGACTTGTCGTCCTTGAGCATGATATTGTATTTAGGCTTATTTTCCTTGATCAGGTTGATTTCTAGGAGAAGCGCCTCAATATTAGACTCAGTGACGATAAATTCAAAATCCACAATCTCAGATACCAGAGCCTCTGTCTTGGTATCATGACTGCCACGGAAATAGGACCGCACGCGGTTGCGCAGATTTTTAGCCTTTCCTACATAAATGATAGTGCCGTTTTTATCTTTGTGAATGTAACAACCAGGGCTAGTCGGCAAGAGCTCCAGTTTTGATTTGATCAAGTTATTCATAGTTCCATTATAGCAAAAAGGCCGTAACAGGACGAACAAAAAGCCCCACCGATCACTTGATGGAGGAGCTTTGATTTTATTTTAGATTGTACCAACTTCATCTAGTCACTACTGGTATAGAGTTCTTGAACAGCTTTCACATCTCGAGGCTGAATTCCATAGTAGGAACCTGCTGGCTGCATGACAGAAGTTTCGTTGGTATGATCCAATCCGATGGCATGCCCCAGCTCGTGCTCCGCCGTGTGCACGATCCGTTCATAAGAATAACCATAGTTTGGATTGGATAGATAATAGTGATTCAGACGAACCGTTACAGATATAAATTGATTGGTTAACAAATTGGTTTGACTCTCGGCTTGGCCAGCCACAGCGGTCGATCCATCATTCATCTCACTTGCCACAATATCTGCCTGGCTAGGATCCACAACCACCTCAAAGGTAAAGGCTCCCGTTTGATTCCAGTTTTTTATAGCTTCTGCATAGGCACCTTGGAAGGTCTCATCCATTTGAGGTTCAATATAGATGCGAGCTGAGGCCTGAGCCCACTTGCCTTCTGCATGTTGGTGACTGTCTGTCTGAGACAAGACTTCCAGCGTTCCCGTCTCCCTCCATTGATTCCAGCCACCTTGACCAATCTTGCTCATTTTTTCAACCTGATTAACCGCAGAATGAAAATCACCTGTCAGATACCAAAACACTCCAAAGGCAATGAGCAGTAGAATGACCACGGTCCAAACTAGACGCCAGAAGAAACGCCAAATTCCCAACAGAAATCGGAACAATAATCGAATGATCCAGAACATGACGCCCCACCTTTCATAAAAATAAGAATCTATCTTGAAATCACATTTTCCTTGATCAAGATAGATTCTCTATTTTACTGAAGAAAGCTGAAAGAAACCTAAAACTAAGATAAGCGTTCTTCCAAGACAAAGTCAATTGGTAGAGTAGCCAAAAAACGTTCCAATTGTTTTTCCCAGTAGTACCACTCGTGCTTACCTGGACTATGACTATAGGTCACCTCAAAACCAAAATTTTTGAGGTTTTTCACTACGAGATTATTGGCAGAGTAGAGATAGTCTTGCTCCCCACACCAAGCCCATAGTTTGGTCTTTTTATCGGATTTTGTAGCCATACTTTCAAGCGAATGAGGACTAGCTGTCCAGTCTTTAATCTCTCCAAAAACTCCTCTCCAGTAGGCAAGCGATCCCAGATCCTGACTTTCAGGAGAAAATTCTTGAAAACTGAGGGCACCAGAAAAACTAGCCGCATGAGAAAAACGATTTGTCGATAGAGCGAGTTTGAAGGAACCATAGCCACCCATGGAGAGACCTGCTAAAAAGGTCTTTTCTCGCTTGCTTGTCATATTGGGGAAGAAACGTTTCATGACTTGGGGGAGTTCTTCTGCTAGAGCAATATAGTAGTTATAGCCATACTGAGTATCTGTGTACCAGCCATTATTTGTATTGGGCATGATAACAATGAGATTGGTTCCACGCAACAAGCGTTCGACATTGGTACGTTTGAGCCAGCTATTTTGATTTCCTGACATTCCGTGCAAAAGGTAAAGAACAGGAATATCTGTGCAATCTGGTTCAGTCACT
Source organism: uncultured Streptococcus sp. (assembly GCA_963549015.1). Classification (GTDB taxonomy): domain Bacteria; phylum Bacillota; class Bacilli; order Lactobacillales; family Streptococcaceae; genus Streptococcus. The sequence goes on along the minus strand of CAUUXT010000032.1, from coordinate 853 downwards.
CGACTAGCATCTGGATAGAGTACGGTAACACCCCACTCCATATCCAAAACTTCTGAGTAATACTCAATATTCATAACTGCCATGGTTGTCTCCTTTTACTATTCTATAAGAAAAAGCCGAATTTCGACTTTTTCTGTAGGTATTCTGCTTATTATTTAGCTTCCATCACGACTGGCAAAATTGCTGGGCGACGTTTGGTTTGATCAAAGAGGTACTTGGTCAAATTGTCACGAACCTTCCCTTTGAGATCTGCCCAGTCAAAGTCATCCCCTTGAAGATACTCTTCTACCGTTTGGTTAATCAATTCTGAACTTTCACGGAGAATGTCGCGACTTTTCTTAAGGTAGATAAATCCACGCGTATGAACGCGAGCCTTAGCCACAATCTTCTTCTCACGACGGTTGACAGTGATTGCGACGATGAAAATACCATCCTCTGACAAGACCTTACGGTCGCGAAGAACGACATTCCCAACATCACCAATAGCATTTCCATCAATCATAACATCGCCTGCAGAAACTGCTCCAGCTGGGACGAAGTCTCCATGTTCATAGGACATGATCGTTCCCTTTTTAGGGATGAAAATGCGCTCTGGCAACATTCCAACTGCCATGGCAGCCTTGGCATGCGCATCCAACTCACGGTACTCCCCTTGGACAGGGAAAAGATATTTCGGTTGCAAAAGATTGATCATCAACTGCAAATCACGCGCATTTCCGTGTCCTGATACTCGCAAACTCTGGGTAATGAGTTTTACCACACCACCAGCTTGGTAAATCATATTTTCAACGCGAGCCACAACTGCTTCTTTGGCGGTGGATGGAGTTGTTACAATATAAACCAAGTCCCCATC
>CAUUXT010000031.1:0-9162 GCA_963549015.1 uncultured Streptococcus sp. | reverse complement strand
TGCCAACTAAAGGTGTCATGCTGGGCAAGACCGCCTAAGGCAGTGCTTCGAACGACGATTTTTTTATCAGGAATTTCCAGCATCATCCCGATGATAGAACCTTGTGGGACAAATACTTTCGTTCTTTCCATCATGTTTTGATAGCCTGGTGTTTCGGTTAGTTCCTTGTGAAGTCCAGGGGCATCAAAAGTATAGATAGCGATAATGTTTTTCTGCAAGTTTGGATCAAGTTGACTGGCAGCATAGACAGCTAGATTGCCCCCTTTTGAATGCCCTGCTAGGATGATCTTTTGATTGGGATGTTGGGCAAAAAAGTCCTCTAAATACTGGAGGGCATGTTTTTGAGCTGGGATTTCCTTCATATAGGTCATATGGAAATCTTCTTTCCAGCCAATGATGCTGTCATCAGTTCCACGAAAGACAAGCAAATAGGTATCGAGACTGATACGATAAGTCATAGCTGCAAACTGTTTTTGCAATTCAGGATCGATATCGTTGATAAAGTCTGAGAGCTTGCAATTTTTAAAGCGTTTGTGTTGAGAGAGTTGATCCAACAACTGGAGACGGTTTTTATTGGTCAACATCGTCGTGTCTCTAGGAATTTGGGGTGCTAGATCTATGAGACGCTGGGGTTTTTGAGCGACTACATCATCAAAAGGAAGGTAGGTTAATTCGGTCAAGGCAAGAACATCTAACTCGTTCACGGGAAGGTCATAAAAGGAATCGTATGCTACATCATTGAGGTAGTCAAAAATATTGGCCATAAAAGCTCCTTTCTCTATGTTTATCCTACCACATTTACATAGAATTAGCTAGTAGGCTTGTTTGAATAACCTAGTAGGATTTGATTGAAATACATAGAAGATAGATTGCTCCTATTTCAAACCTCTAAACGAACTTGCTTGAATGTTTTTACTATCAATCCCATTTTCCTTTAAAAAATTCTTCATCTCATTTACATCATCAGGCTGTCCAGTGATAAGATAGCTGGCTTGATTGCCGTATTCATCAATAGCACGTTTTAAAAATTCTTGACTTTGAGAAAGTTCATCGCTAGTTTTATAAGTAAAATTCGATGTTTTTTGAGCCAGTTCCTTCATCTCATTATCGAAAATAGTAACTCCTTTGTCAAAATGGTTGAGAATAATTGGAGCTTTACCAGCCCATTCTTTGATAAGGGGACGTAAAGCAGAAATGCCAACATCAGATGCAAAACAAACTAGTGGCTGATTCGTATCTTTAACGGTTAAAGAGGAATCCAACCAACTCATCTCAATCTCACTGCCAGCAGATAAATGTGTTAAGGTTTCCTTAAAGTGGCTACCACTATTATGCGTTAAAATGAGGATTTCATCTTCTTCAGGTGTGGAGGCAATGGTTAGCCATCGACTGGTCTGCTCACCCTTAGCTTCGTTTTTCCTAGAAGCGGACGACGTATCAGGGAGTGTAAACTTAGCATAAGCCCCAGCTTTCCAGGTTTGATGACTCGGCTTTGTGATATGAATTAAATACAGATCTCCGGTAGGATTTTCGATGGATTTTATCGATAATGTCTGGCTTCGTCCAAGATAAGCGATGGCACCCCAAGTTATAATACATAGCGCTCCAAGTGTTGATAGAATGATAATAAACATTTTTTTACCTCTTTTCATTTTTTATGACTCCTAATCTTAATTATTGAATGAACGAAAAATAAATTCATTCACATATTTCCAAAAAATAAAGAAAACCATTTTCTTTATTTTAGTACTCCTTTTATGAAGTTGGTTGCAAGTATTTCGACAGTTTTGCCAATATCTGGAAAATCTTTTTCTGTGATATGCATATCCATGTAGTAAAACAGATTATAAACCTGTAAAATATCTTGAATCTTTTCTGGCGAGTACCCTTCAGCCTGCATACGATTTGTAAAAGTTTTAACTAGAAACTGATGAAAAGGATTTGCGACTTTGCCTTCTTCCGAGGAATAGTAGCTGTGCAAGTCATCGGCTATGACAGGATTGTACCATTCTGCAAGGATTTTATTGGAAGAAACGAGTGCTCTGGACTGAGCAAAGAGTTGACTAATAAGATCAATCATATCAATTTCCCAATCCAGTTCTTCGATCATAGCTTGGCGAACACGGTTGTTTTCATCTATATAGATGTCTAGAAAAATGGCTTCTTTACTCTCGTAATAGTTATAAAAAGAACCAACTGCAACACCAGCTTGCCTAGCGATTTCTGAAATTCCTGTTGCCTTGTAACCTTTTTTCGAAAAAACGTCATAAGCCGCTGTTTTTAGAGCTTGTTTTTTGTCCAATATGACTTTACCTCCTTTAAGTATGAATGAATGATTTGTTTTGTTCATTCATATTCTAACAAATCCTAGCTGGCTTGTCAATAAGAAGGATAAATGAATTAGTTTAAAGCAATTACATTTATAAACAGAAGAGTTACATAAGCTTACAAGGCATTTATTTTGATGAGATTGCTTATTTTAAATCTATTCTTTAAGTAAAAAACACGGACCAAATGAGCACAAAAAAGAAAATATAGGATAAGGCTGGAACTATAGTTAAAAATAAGGTATGATATCAATGGGATTATTCTCTATTTAGCTTTCGCTTCCTAACCTGGATTTGAAAAATAGATAGCCAAATAGTTGAGATACTAATCCATAGGTTTTTTTATTAAGGCATTTGATATTTTGAACAAGAGCAAAGGAGGAGCGCATGCACAAGATTTTACTAGTAGAAGATGACCAAGTTATTCGGCAACAAGTGGGAAAACTGCTCTCTGAGTGGGGCTTTGAGGTCATTTTGGTAGAAGATTTTATGGAAGTATTGAGCCTTTTTGTTCAGTCAGAACCTCATTTGGTTCTTATGGATATTGGCTTACCTCTCTTTAATGGTTACCACTGGTGTCAGGAGATTCGTAAGATTTCTCAGGTACCCATCATGTTTCTATCTTCGAGAGATCAGGCAATGTATATCGTCATGGCGATCAATATGGGAGCAGATGATTTTGTGACCAAGCCTTTTGATCAGCAGGTGCTCCTTGCCAAGGTTCAGGGCTTGTTGCGCCGTTCCTATGAATTTGGGCGGGATGAAAGTCTGCTGGAGTATGCGGGTGTGATCCTCAATACCAAGTCTATGGATCTGCACTATCAGGGGGGAGTACTGAGTTTGACCAAGAATGAATTTCAAATTTTGCGAGTGCTGTTTGAACATGCTGACAATATCGTAGCGCGTGATGACTTGATGAGAGAACTCTGGAATAGCGACTTTTTCATCGATGATAATACCTTGTCTGTCAATGTTGCTCGTTTGCGTAAAAAGTTGGAGGAGCAAGGCTTGGCAGGATTTATCGAAACCAAGAAGGGAATAGGATACGGACTGAAACATGCTTGATTGGAAACTATTTTTTCTAGCCTATCTGCGTTCTCGCAGTCGTCTTTTTATCTATATTTTTTCATTGGGTTTTCTTGTTTCTCTCTTTCAGTTTTTATTCGCCAGTATAGGATTTTATTTTTTCTATTTTTTCCTCCTCAGTAGCTTTTTGACCCTTTTATTTTTGGTTTGGGATATTTTTGCAGAAGCTCAGGTTTACCGGCAGGAAGTACTGTATGCTGAAAGAGACCCAAAGTCTCCTTTGGAGTGTGTGCTAGCGGAAAAACTCGAAGAGCGTGAGTCTGAATTGTATCAAAAGAAGTCAGAAGCCCAAAGTAAACTGACAGATTTGCTTGACTACTATACCTTGTGGGTTCATCAGATAAAGACCCCTATTGCAGCGAGTCGACTTTTAGTGGCAGAAGTCTCTGATCGTGAGGTCAAGCAGCAACTGGAACAAGAAATCTTTAAGATTGACTCCTATACCAACCTGGTGTTGCAGTATCTTCGTTTGGAAAGCTTCCACGATGACTTGGTATTTGAAAAGGTTCAAGTGGAGGATTTGGTCAAGGAAGTGGTTCGTAAGTATGCTCTTTTCTTTATCCAAAAGGGACTGACGGTCAATCTACATGACCTTGACAAAATCATCGTGACCGATAAGAAGTGGTTGTTAGTCGTCATTGAACAAATCCTCTCAAACAGCCTCAAATACACCAAGAAAGGTGGACTAGAGATTTATATGGAAGGCCAGGAGCTCTGTATCAAGGATACGGGAATCGGGATTAAAAACAGTGATGTGCTCCGAGTCTTTGAACGTGGCTTTTCAGGATATAATGGTCGCCTAACCCAGCAGTCATCTGGACTTGGCCTCTACCTATCTAAGAAAATTTCTGAAGAACTGGGCCACCAGATTCGTATCGAGTCTGAGGTCGGAAAAGGAACGATAGTGCGGATTCAGTTTGCTCAAGTGAACTTAGTCCTTGAGTGAGAAGAGCCCAGGATAAGACAACTGGGCTTTTCTATCTTTAACTGTGTATCCTAGTAAATTATTTTATCTACTATAAACAACTCTCTGAGGGATATGAAGACCACGAACGAAAAGGTAGGTCTAGATCCAAAGCAGATTAAGCAAACCATTGACAAGCAAATCTTGACAGTTTTCTTCCTTCCTGTAATTTTTGCATTTCTCCATTGGTCTTTGCTTACCATATGCTTAGTTTAGTTCTCGAGGTCATTGAAGTAGTCGATGATACCATGAGGTTGACGATAACTTTCTCTATCTGTTCAATTGATAGATTTCTTCAGAGAAAGACTGTAAAATTTTTGATATAATGCTAAGGATGGACTGACGGATATTTAAAGGATAATTTTCAAAAACATAACAGGTGAGAAGAAAAATATGTAAGATTGTACAGAAGTTTCTCTACCATCATCCATGCAGAAACAAGATTATATGAAATAAAAGGAGTAACCAATGACCGGAAACTATTCAACACGTGAATACCGTGAGAAATTATATGATGATCTTCATGTTCAATTAAGAGATACAGTGATTTTGATGTGTGCGATTTTTATTGCCTCTATCGGCCTAAATATGAATTCAACAGCTGTTATTATTGGAGCCATGCTGATTTCCCCGCTTATGACACCGATTGTTGGACTGGGGTTTGGTTTAGCTATTTTTGATACGCGTTTAATCAAGCAATCTCTAAAGGTTTTATTTACTCACGTATTGGTCAGTTTGCTTGTATCGACTCTGTATTTCTGGATTTCTCCCTTATCTTATGCAAGTAGCCAGTTGATTGCACGAACCTCTCCAACCATTTGGGATGTTCTCATTGCTATTGCTGGTGGGATAGCAGGCGTAATTGGTTCAAGGAAAAAAGAAGCAAACAATATCGTACCAGGAGTAGCCATTGCAACAGCTCTGATGCCACCTATCTGCACTGCAGGATATGGTTTAGCTAATGGAAATGTACGATTTTTATTTGGGGCTCTTTATCTTTTCTTGATCAACTGTGTCTTTATCATGCTAACCAACATTGTTGGAACAAGAATTTTTATGAGAAAATCTCCCTTAAGTTCATTTAAAGAGCTAAATATTAAAATGAGAATTGGCTTGATATTCTTAATTGTATTATTGGTTCTTCCAGCCAGCTATTCAGCAGTCACTCTGACGATGAATGAAAAACGAAAAGAAGGAATCAAACAGTTCGTAGGAAAAGAGTTCGCCAATTATACGGTCATTAATCAAGTTTACAAGTCAAGGGACAATGAATTAGTCTTGACGGTTGTTGGAGATCCGATTTCAGAAGAAGAATTAGAAAGGATCCACCAAAAACAAGCCTCTTACGGTATTCAATCTGTCCAATTGAAAGTCAATCAAGTCCATAATTCGACAAAATTAGACAGTGATACCACCAAGGAATTTTATGAAACCATTAACAAGTATATCGATCAAAAACTCTCTGAAAAAGATTCACAAAAAGATCTCGTAAAAGAAAATGAAGCAGACAAGGATTGAGGATATTGAACTTATCTCACTCATGAAAGCAAATCTTGGGAGGATAACCTATATCCAAAAACTAGTGGATAGAAAGGATTGTTTATGAGGATACCATTTGTGGTGGTTTGGTCAATCACTACTAGCTCGGGTTAAATAATACTCTTCGAAAATCAAATTCAAACCACGTCAGCGTCGCCTTACCGTACTCAAGTACAGCTTGTGGCTAGCTTCCTAGTTTGCTTTTTGATTTTCATTGAGTATAAAATATAAAAAGCAACAGCTGTTTGAGTTGTTGCTTTTTCTGGCTCTGAAAAATGTTTCTCAGACTGTGATTGTTTTATTTCTCAACGCGTGATTTGTTGGCGATATCAGCTAGGATAGCTTGAACAAAGTAATCAACTGAGACAGTTTGTGTTTCTTTTTGGCCATAGCGACGAACATTGACTGTTCCGTCTTCCATTTCCTTGTCCCCAACGATCAATTGGTAAGGAATTTTGCTGGTTTGAGAAGCACGAATCTTGAACTGCATTTTTTCATTGCGCTCATCCACATCCGCACGGACACCACGGTCACGGAGTTTCTTGGCTACTTCCCATGCGTAGTCCACGTGTTTTTCGTTAGAAACAGGGATGAGGGTCACTTGATGTGGGGCAAGCCATGTTGGGAAGGCGCCCTTGTAGTTCTCAATCAAGATAGCTGTAAAGCGTTCCATAGTTGAGATAACCCCACGGTGGATCATGACTGGACGGTGTTCCTCACCATCTGCTCCAACATATTTGAGGTCGAAGCGTTCAGGAAGCAAGAAGTCGAGCTGGATAGTAGAAAGGGTTTCTTCTTTTCCAAGGGCAGTTTTAACCTGGATATCCAATTTTGGTCCGTAGAAGGCTGCTTCACCTTCAGCTTCAAAGTAGTCCAGTTCCATATCATCCATAGCTGCCTTCAACATGCGTTGTGCATTTTCCCACATTTCATCGTTGTCAAAGTATTTGTGTTTATCTTCAGGATCACGATAAGACAAGCGGAAACGGTAATCTGTTAAATTAAAGTCTTCATACACGTCGATAATCAATTGAAGAATTTTCTTGAATTCTTCCTCAATTTGTTCTGGAGCTACAAAAGTATGACCATCATTTAGGGACATTTCGCGTACACGTTGAAGGCCAGTAAGGGCGCCAGATTTTTCATATCGGTGCATCATGCCAATCTCAGCGATACGGATTGGTAATTCACGGTATGAGTGTACATGGTGTTTATAAACTTCGATATGGTGAGGACAGTTCATTGGGCGGAGGACAAACTCTTCACCGCCTCCCATGTCCATAGTTGGGAACATATCTTCACGGTAGTGATCCCAGTGACCAGAAGTTTTATAGAGTTCCACGGAGGCAATTGGTGGAGTGTAGACGTGTTGGTAGCCTGCAGCGATTTCCTTGTCGACAATGTAGCGTTCCAATTCACGACGGATAGTCGCTCCGTTTGGTAACCAGAATGGTAAACCTTGTCCGACTTCTTGTGAAATCATGAAGAGGTCAAGCTCTTTACCGAGTTTACGGTGGTCACGTTCCTTGGCTTCTTCACGCATTTGAAGGTAGTTCTTCAAGTCTTTCTTGTCAAACCAAGCTGTACCGTAGATTCGTTGCATCATCGCGTTGTCGCTATTTCCACGCCAGTAGGCACCAGCTACGTTGAGCAGGTGGAAGATTTGGATACGACCTGTTGATGGGACGTGAGGACCACGGCAGAGGTCCACGTATTCGCCCTGACGGTAGATAGTCAAACCACCTTCGTCTTCTGAGTGTTCTTCAATCAATTCAAATTTGTAAGGGTCGTTCTTGAAGATTTCACGGGCCTCGTCTTTAGTCACTTCTTCACGGATTGACGGGAAGTTTTCTTTGACGATTTTCTTCATTTCTTCTTCGATACGAGGAAGATCTTCATTGGAGATTTGACCAGCAGTATTGTCTGTATCGTAGTAGAAGCCGTCTTCGATAGCTGGACCGACACCCAAATGAATGTCTGGGAAGAGACGACGAGCTGCTTGGGCAAACAAGTGAGCAGCTGAGTGGCGCAAGATTGGCAGAGCATCTTCGTGATCAGGTGTCACGATTTCGATGCTTCCATCTTCAGTGATAGCACGAGTCGTGTCGATGAGTTTGCCGTTGAATTTACCAGCCAAGGCTTTTTTAGCGAGGGAATTGCTGATGCTTTGCGCAATTTCAAAAGTTGTCACGCCAGATTCGAATTCACGAACAGCGCCATCTGGGAAAGTAATCTTAATCATGGTTTTCTCCTTATAAAGTTTTTATTAGCCTAGTTATGGTGAAGGTGCCCTTGAAATATAAATAGAAATTCCTTTTGATTTTTTCGTTAATAAATCAAAAAGCGACATCCTTAAAAGGACGTCGCAACGTGGTTCCACCTTCATTTATGTTCCTCAAAAAAGAGGGACACCTCAGATTGGCTTTAACGTGGCCACCGTTTTATGTTTTCATAAAAGTCAGTAGAGTAGTATCAGTTTAGGCTTTCTATGCGTTTCCAGCAACCACGCACTCTCTAGTAGAAAGGGACTAAGTGACTTGTCTCTATGCATTATTATAGCATGATTGCGAGAATTTTCAAGGTTTTTGTATAATTTTTTTGTTTTTCTCTCTTTGGAAGACATGCTTGATACCCATGCCAGCAGCCAAGCCAAGTAGGGCAAAGAGTTCATAGGCTAGGAAGTAAAGCAGGATGAACTCACCAAAGGTGATGATGGTAAAGCAAAAGACCAGACCAATACCGAGTAGCCACCAAAGTGAGAAATGAAATCGATAGCTATAAAGTAGCGATACGATAAAGGTTACTAGGGGAGAAAAAAGGAGAATGTTGTAAATGTAAAGCCCTTTCAGCGTATAAGGATCAGATATCAGCAGCAAAAGCAACTCATAGAGGGGCCAGTAAAAGAAGAAAATGACAAGGCAGTATGGGATATACTTAAGATATTTCCGCATGGCAATAGTCCTCCAATCTACAAAAATTGAGAGATGTTGAAGACCACATAATCCTAAATGAAGGGGAACTCTCTGCTTATATTATAGCACGTCTTGGAAGCCTTTACAAGTTGATCCAGTGAGTAGTGATAGTGCTCTTTTTGAGTGTTTTCTGCTATAATACTAACAAAAGAAGTAAGAGGAAATGAGGAGAAAGAATGACCAAAATAGCAGTTCTTTCAGACATACATGGGAATACGACAGCCCTGGAAGCTGTACTGACTGATGCTAAAAAGGCAAATGTAGATGAGTACTG
>CAUUXT010000030.1:0-9311 GCA_963549015.1 uncultured Streptococcus sp. | reverse complement strand
GAGCCGGAATATGGTCGATGATGGTGTCAAAGATTGGCGCCATTGTTTTTTCTTGATCAGCTGGATCATCTGACAAGGAAGATGTTCCGTTGATAGCTGAAGCATACACCACTGGGAAATCAAGCTGGTCATCATCTGCGCCAAGCTCGATGAAGAGTTCCAAGACTTCGTCCACTACTTCTGCTGGACGAGCTGATGGTTTGTCGATTTTGTTAACAACAACGATTGGGACAAGATCTTGTTCCAAGGCTTTTTTCAATACGAAACGAGTCTGTGGCATGGTTCCTTCGTAGGCATCTACGACCAAGACAACACCGTCAACCATTTTCATGATACGCTCAACTTCTCCACCGAAGTCCGCGTGTCCTGGTGTGTCCATGATATTGATACGAGTTCCGTTGTAGGCAACGGCTGTATTTTTAGCAAGGATGGTAATTCCACGCTCTTTTTCGATATCGTTTGAGTCCATAGCGCGCTCTGCCAATTCAGTACGTGCATCAAGCGTTTCTGATTGTTTCAATAATTCATCAACGAGAGTTGTTTTCCCGTGGTCAACGTGGGCAATAATGGCTACGTTACGGATATCTTCTCTTAATTTTGTCATGATTTCCTCTATAATATTTAAATTTTTATTTCTAACTGAACAATTATACCACAGTCTCATTCAAAAATCACAGTTCAGCTAAGTGTAAATGTTTTCACTTCGCTTTTCTAGTCAAGGCAACTCTTTTCAAAGTCAGAGACTTATGATAAGATAAGCTGGTATGCGTTTAGATAGATTATTAGCCCAAGAAAAGGTCAGTCGCAAGGCTATGAAACAGGCACTTTTGAAAAAAGAAATCCTAGTGGACGATTGTCCAGCCAGCTCCCTCGCTCAAAATGTCGACACTGGATTACAGAAATTAGTCTTTCAAGGACGGCGGATTCAAGGATACGAGCACACCTACCTCATGCTTCATAAGCCAAACGGAGTCGTTACAGCTAGCAAAGATAAGAAACTTCCAACCGTCATGGACCTCCTTCCACCTGACATCCAGTCTGACCAGCTCTATGCTGTCGGTAGATTAGACCGCGATACGACGGGGCTGCTCCTTTTGACAGACAATGGACCTTTAGGATTCCAACTCCTTCATCCCCAGTACCATGTCGATAAATCCTATCAAGTGGTGGTAAATGGACTGCTCACACCAGACCATATCCAGTCATTCAAAGAGGGGATTGTCTTTTTAGATGGGACCACTTGTAAACCTGCTCAGCTTGAAATTCTAGACGCAAGCCCAACAGAGAGCCATGCCTCCATCACCATCTCAGAAGGAAAATTTCATCAGGTCAAAAAGATGTTTCTCTCAGTCGGTGTCAAGGTGGTCTCTCTCAAACGAATTCAGTTCGGTGATTTTACGTTAGATTCAGAACTTGCAGAAGGGCAATACCGATTCTTAAACCAAGAAGAATTAGAGATGATTAAAAAATACTTAGAAAAAAGTGGATAAAAGAAAAAAAGCTTTATGTTTAAAGCTTTTTTTAATCTTCTTTAACTCATATGCAAGATAATTCCAATAATCCAATTAAGAGCAGAAAGAACAATACCTACAATAGCTATAATTCTTTCTGTTTTATAGTTAAGTCCAGATTCTTTTTGAAGTGAGTTAGCATACAATAAACTAGTAATACCTAAACCAATACCTCCCAACGGAAATAACAAACCAAGAATAATCGACAAGATACCCACAAAAAGTGGATTTCTCTTCTTTTCTTTCATGTTCTAAGAACTCCTTAAATTTTATACAAATTAATTATACTATAAAACAATAGCTTCATCCTATCATTCGACTAATTTGGAAATAAGATTAGCTCGTCTTGACCTTCCCGTTCCAAGAATCCAATCCATAAGAAAGGATATAAATCTCAGAGAAACCTTGTTTTTTCAGATAAAGTGCTGCATTGGTCACTCGTTGTCCACGTTGATTTTCGTAGAGAAGGACAGGTTTATCCTTGCGAAGGGCTGCAAGGCTTGACTTCAATTGACTTGAAGGAATATTGCGCGCACCAAGAATGTGTTTTCTGTGAAATTCTGCTGCATCACGGACATCAATCAACTGTCCTTTCCGAATCAAGGCTTCAAACTCTGCATTGTCCACAATCTTAGCCGCACGACGAATACGAAGGTAGTTATAACCCATCCATGCCACCATTGCTAGTACGATTCCCCACAAAACCCAAATTGTCATAAGTTCTTATCTCCATTTTTCTCTATGTAGTCTAATTCTATCTTGTGCTCTCTACGAAGAACAGCTTCCGCTTCTAGGTAATCTAGCTTGTCCATCAGACCTGCATCATAGATCCGAGAGAGTTCAAGCTTCATCAGTTCAATATCATACAAGCGCTTCCCCATGTAAACAATAATGCCAAACTGTTTGAGAAATTGTTGCACATCATAGAATGTTTTCATAGCTTCCATTCTAACAGATTTTAGACTTTTTTTCAATACTGGACCGGCTCTTTCCCCCTATTTTCTTCGTCTTCATTGTCCATTCTTCCGCAAGTGTGGTACAATAAAAACATGAGAATTCAACAACTACACTATATTATCAAAATCGTCGAAACTGGCTCTATGAATGAAGCAGCCAAGCAACTCTTTATCACCCAACCCAGTCTTTCAAATGCCGTTCGAGACTTGGAAAATGAAATGGGCATTGAAATCTTTATCCGCAATCCCAAGGGCATTACCTTAACCCGTGATGGGATGGAGTTTCTCTCCTACGCTCGTCAAGTTGTCGAGCAAACTCAGCTTCTGGAGGAACGCTATAAAAATCCTGTCGCCCACCGCGAACTCTTTAGTGTTTCCTCTCAGCACTATGCCTTTGTAGTCAATGCCTTTGTATCCCTGCTCAAGAAAAGTGATATGGAGAAATACGAGCTCTTCCTTCGTGAAACGCGGACTTGGGAGATCATCGATGACGTCAAGAACTTCCGTAGTGAAGTCGGTGTCCTCTTCCTAAACAGTTACAACCGCGATGTTTTAACGAAAATGCTGGATGACAATCACCTGCTAGCCCACCATCTCTTTACAGCCCAGCCCCATATCTTCGTCAGCAAAACCAACCCTCTAGCAAAGAAAGATAAGGTTAAACTAGAAGACTTGGAGAACTTCCCTTACCTCAGCTATGACCAAGGGACTCACAACTCCTTCTACTTCTCTGAAGAGATTCTCTCGCAGGAATACCACAAAAAATCTATCGTGGTCAGCGACCGTGCCACCCTCTTTAATCTCTTAATTGGTTTGGACGGATACACGATTGCAACAGGGATTTTGAACAGCAACCTCAACGGAGACAATATCGTTTCCATTCCACTGGACATAGACGATCCTATCGAGCTAGTCTACATCCAGCATGAAAAAACCAGCCTGTCTAAGATGGGCGAACGCTTTATCGAATACTTAGTAGAAGAAGTTCAATTCGATAATTAATAGGAAAAAGAAAAAGTTAGGAAATAGAAAGTGAAAAAGATACTACTGACTAGTGCTTTAATCCTTTCAATCGCAGGATTGGCACCCGCATCCGTCTCAGGAGAAGAAAACACAACTCAATCCACATCTGCTGTCAAGGAATCAATTGCCAAAGAAGAAAAGAAAGAGTCGAGTGTTGAGGAAAACTCTAAATCAGAGGTGCTTCCGAAAGTAGATGTGCAAGAAGACAAGCCCCCAAAAGAAGGGTGGTACCAAGAGAATCACCACTGGCGTTTTTACCAAGATGATAAACCTGCTTTGAACTGGAAACAAATCCAAGGCAAATGGTACTACTTCGATCAAGATGGTAATCGTCTTCATTCTACTATCTACAAAGGCTATGCCTTTGACCAAGATGGGGTTATGGTAGAAAATAGCTGGACCAATTTGGACAACCAATGGTATTATGCTGATTCCTCTGGACGACTAGCTCTGAACACTTGGAAAAAAATCAATGGTTCTTGGTACTATTTTGATCAAACTGGAAGTATGCTCAGCAACACTGCCGTTGACGGCTATCTGCTCACAAAAAGCGGAGCTATGGCAGAAAAGGGCTGGACTAAATTAGACCAAAATTGGTATTATGTCACACCATCTAGCAGAATCTCGCAAGACAAGTGGGAGAAAATCAACGGTTCTTGGTACTACTTTGATAAAAACGGCGTGATGCTCAGTCGGACAACCATTGGTGCCTACCTACTAGACGGTAGCGGGGCTATGGCAGAAAACTCTTGGGTGAAAATCAATGAAAATTGGTATTACGCTAATGAATATGGGAAATATAGCCAAGACAAATGGGAGAAAATCAATGGTTCTTGGTATGCTTTTGAACAAAATGGAGTCATGCTTTCCAATAAATGGAAAGAAAGCTACTACCTCAAAGCCAGCGGGGCCATGGCGGAGAAAGAGTGGATCTTCGATAAATCCTACAATAGCTGGTTCTATCTAAAAGCGGATGGCCGTTATGCAAATCAGGAGTGGATTGGGGCATACTACCTCAAGTCTGGCGGTTATATGGCCAAGAATGAGTGGATTTACGACGACTATTACAAGGCTCGTTACTATCTGGACGATAGTGGACATTATGTTTCAGGAACTTACAAGATAGACGGCAAGGAACACTTGTTCCAAAAATGCGGCCAATGGATTTCTGAAGTTTCAACTGAAGGTAGATTTACAAAAGGTCAATACAGCAATACTATCTTCCTAGATCCTGGGCATGGTGGTCAAGATTCAGGTGCCTTTTACTACAATGTAGCTGAAAAAGATCTCAACATGCAGATTTACCGTAAGCTTCGTACTAAGTTAGAAGAACTAGGATACAAGGTCCTCACTTCTCGTGATAGTGATATTGACGTTGATTTTGTTACCGAACGTTCTCGTATGGTTAATAAGACCAACTCTGATATTTTTATCAGTATTCACTTCAACGCTACTGGTAATACCTACTCAAAAGCGAGCAGTATTCAAACCTACTCCTATAGAGATGAACCTGATTATCCAAGTAAGATTAATCAATACTGGCACAATCACCCTGATCGTATGAGTGAAAGCAAGCGCCTCGCTGCTGCTATCCACTCCTCTCTCCTAGCCGAAACTGGTGCCAAGGATGCTGGCTTATTGGAAAGTAGCTTTGCCGTACTACGCGAAACTGCCAAACCAGCCGTCCTCCTAGAACTCGGTTATATGGATAATTTCACTGAGAATCAACGGATTCGTGATGATCGATACCAAGATAGACTAGTCGCAGGTATTGTGAAAGGCATCCAAAAATACTACGCTGGTCAATAAAAACAAAGTCTCGAGAAACTTCGAGACTTTTCTATTTGCCTTCTTTTTTATCCTTATCAGGAAAGAGGTAGCCAAGTCCTACACAAGCTAGCACACCGGCACCAATCACCAAACCACTTGAAATTGGCAAGAGATCCAAGATAGCATTTGCAATGATAAAGGCAATGATCAAGCACATGAGACTGGCTTTGTAGTCTTTTTTCAAAACGTTTTCTAGCGTGAAATAGAGGAACAATCCTACCGGAATGAGTGACCAGAGGTTGACATCCAAACTTGGCCATCCAACTGAGCCGAAATACAATACTAGCGCTGCTGCTACTAAGAATACAAGTCCCAATAATTTTTTCATTTTTTGTCCCCATTTTCTTTTTTGAGAACCTGAGTTGTCTGACACCAACTCTTCACGTCCCTTACAAAATTCATTATAGCAGAGGGTTTTCCCCAGAACAATCCCTTTTGCCTATCTGGTTAATATCTTTGTCTAAGTGGTTGAATAGTAGTGATAAAAGAAAAAGAAGCCCTAATGGGCTTCTTGATTCTACCGATTGTAACAGTATTTTTGAACGAATACAACCTAATTTTTCTTTTCCTTTGACTCTAGAGAAGATTTGATTGATTCACGATCTGCTTGTAGTTGAGCTAAGTTCTTTTCTGCTTCCTCAAGTTTACTGGCATCTGGTTTCGCACGATAATAAACATCTTCTGGTTTCATTAACATCGCTCCATACTCTTGCCCAGAAAGTAGTCTTTCCTCAGCATGGTTGCTTTTATCCGTAATCTTTCCGTCATCAGCGGGTTGCATAACAACACCACTTGGCACAGCTACTACTACAAATCCTCCAGCAATAGAATCTTTTACCCATGCACTGATAGACGCTGTCTCAGGGTTACGACTATCTTGTCCTTTTGATACCTTTAATCCAACTACAGATTCGTACTTTTGATCATTTGTAAACCAAGTCGCACGTACTTCTCCAGAATCATTAATAATGTATTCATTACCAGATTGACTACGCCAAGTACCTTCTAAACTAGACAAATCATTGTTCTTGATTGCTTCAATATCTAGTTTTGGAACGGTAGTTTCTTTCCTCAACTTGCTAACAAGTGCTTCTGATTCCGTAATTTTGGTATCTAAAGCAATCAGTTGATCCTTGAGTTTTTGAATTTCCTCTTGTTTATCCTTATCAGTCTCATCTGTTTTTCCTTGGTTTGTAGACGCTTGACTTGTTGACTCTGTAGTTGAAACAGCAGACGATGCTTGATTTGACTCTTTCTTTCCAATCAAAGAATGCGAGAAAACACTTACTAGGATTATAGCAACCAAAATACCGAGGACCATCCCAATATAGATTTTGATATTTCTAGTTCCTCTCGCAAACTTTTTAGTTGACTGCGCCTCTGCTAATTCTGATGCAGTTGGCTTGCGACCATTCGCCTCCTCAAATTGTTTTACCCATTCTTTCTTATTCATAATCTTCTCCTTTTTGATTTATATTCAGCCAAGCTTGCTAGACTTCATTCGTTATTATCCACGGATTTTTATAATTTTTAGAAAACCTATGCAAAAAATTCTAGAATGATTACCAGCCTCTAGTCCTCTGAAACGGAACGAAAACAAGTGCTTATTAAAATATATTATACCACAAAATATAAATTTTAGTTTTTATTTATAAGCAGGAGTCTCGGATGTTAAATATAACCTACCTCAAACGTTCCACCTTTCCTATATTTACAAAAAAAGAAGCCCGTTTGGGCTTCTTGATTCTGCCGATTGCAGGGCTTGAACCTGTGACCTACGCGTTACGAGTGCGTTGCTCTACCAACTGAGCTAAATCGGCGATTACCCCTTTAGTATAGCACTCTGAGAATAGATGTCAAGAAATTTTCATCTCCATTCGAAAAAGCCTGCCCTGAAACAAGGCTTTGAGTTTCTTCTTACGAACCCGCACTTTCGTAGGCATCCAATCCTCTGTCCCAGAGTTTGAGCGAAATGAAAAAGAAAACAAGGGAAATCAGAATCAAACCACCGATATTAAAGAAGACATCCTTGTCCTGCAAGAAATAGCTGGCAGGATAGTAGGCTGTAAAGGCAAAGGGGATGATAAAGCTAATCAACCAACGAAGGAGCGAATTGTAAATGGAAATCGGATACTTGGCAAAGTCATTAAACATATAGAAAATGTAAATCATGGCTCCTGACTGCTTGGTCCAAAAAGCGATACTGGCAGTCGCGATTTTCAAGGAAGTATAAATCAAAGTCGCAAAAGGAATACAAACTAGGAAAAGCAGGAATTTGGGAAGAGTCCAAGCAATGCTAGTCACCGTAGTCCCTAGTAAAATGCCACCGACCAAAAGTTCGCCCAAGGCATCAATCTGAAAGGTTTCGACTAGGATGTGGAAGAGCGGATTGATGGGACGCGTCAGATACTTGTCAAACTCTCCCTTTCGGACTAAGCGCTGCCCCAATGCCCAGAGATTGTCAAAAAAGAGATGGTCCAGTCCCTTGGGAATCAAAGAAAATCCATAAATAAAAGCTATCTCTTGGAAGGTCCAGCCTTCTAGGGATGGAATGTGTTGAAAGATGACATTGAGAAACAAGAGGTTCAAGCCTTGAGTCAGGAAAACACCTAAAACACCAACCACAAAATCAACCTTGTACTCCATGATTTGCTTGATGTATTGTCTGATAAAAATCAGATGCATGCGTTGATATTTTTTCATACTAACCTCCTTGAATGGTGATAAATGACTGGACTCGTTTCCAAATCAACTGAGACAAGCCCACCATCACTAAGAGCCAGAAAAACTGTAGCAAGATGGCCTGAAGAATCTGACTAGCATCGTATTTCCCAACAATGATCATGACCGGAGTGTAGATCAAGGATGAGAAAGGCAAGAAGGACATAATATCTGAAACAAGCTTTGGAAAGAAAGCCAAGGGAATCAGACTTCCAGACATAAAGGCCACTATGGAAGTCTTAAGTAGATTGGACCCCCATAGATTTTTAAACACAAAGGCTGAAAATCCAAAGCATATATTAAAGAAAAAGTTAATCAGATAGGCCAGCGTCAAGCTAAAAAGATAAAGGACAGTTAGGCCCAGCACTTCTACAATCCCTTGCCCAGATAAGATTTTCATCAAGACAATCACACTCAAGAAAGGAAGTCCGACACTGACAAAAATCAACCACTTGGAACCAAGCTCGGTGAAGAGATATGAGGCCGCAAAATGCACCGGTCGCAGCAAGCGCATGATAATGGAGCCATCCTTGACCTCCTCTCCAATCATAAAGGAACTATCAGATCTAGTCAAAAGGTTAGTCACAAAACTCATGATGATGTAGAGGGTGATATCTGCCATGCTGAAGCCCTGAATCAAGGACTCCTGCGAAGAATCAAAGACTGCCTTCCAGAGATAAAAGGCCACAAAAGCCCCCATCACATCGCCAATCCGATAAAGAAGAAAGTTGACTCGATAGGTGATCAACTCCTGAATTCCTGCATTGATAAAGGGTTTATAACGTCTCCACAATTTGACCATCTTAGAGCTCCTTTCGGTAGAAACGACGGATAATATCCTCAATATCCGTATCCTCCATCTTCAAATCACGGACTTCAAAATCAGACAGGGTTTGCTTGATAATATCAGCCGACTGGTAGCGGGAACTATCAAATTCAATGTTGAGGCTATTTCCTTGTCTATCAACGGTCATATCAGGCAAGCCTTCAAAGTGAGAGACTAGCTGACTTTGCCCTGGCACCAATTCAAAGGAAAGAGTCTTCATCTTGCCAAAAGTTTCCTTGAGCTGGATCACCGTCCCATCAAAAATCTCCTGCCCCTTGTCAATCATAAAAATTCGATCACAAAGCTGCTCAATATCGCTCAGGTCATGAGTGGTCAAGAGAATGGTTGTTGCTTCCTCCTGATTGATTTGGGTAATGGCGCGACGAATGTTGTCCTTAACCGCAACGTCCAAACCAATGGTCGGCTCATCTAAAAAGAGAACCT
>CAUUXT010000029.1:0-9337 GCA_963549015.1 uncultured Streptococcus sp. | reverse complement strand
CCATAGTCGTAGACTCGCCTCCTGGCAAAATCAAACCTGACAAGTCACTCTGATATTGTTGAAAATCCTCTAAATTTCTGATTTCAACACTAACAACACCTAACTTCTCTAGCACTTTTGCATGTTCTGCAAAGGCACCTTGCAAGGCTAATATTCCGATTTTCATCTATTTTCCTCGCTCAGCCATGAGAATTTGGATTTCATTCTCATTAATTCCAACCATGGCTTCCCCTAGGTCTTCAGAGATTTGAGCCAAAATTTGAGGATTTTGGTAGTTGGTTACAGCTTTGACAATAGCACTTGCTCGTTTAACAGGATCACCTGACTTGAAAATACCTGAACCGACAAAGACACCCTCTGCACCCAATTGCATCATTAGCGCAGCATCTGCTGGTGTTGCCACACCTCCGGCCGCGAAGTTTACAACTGGTAATTTTCCATGTTCGTGGACGTATTGGACTAATTCTATAGGAACTTGGAGTTCTTTTGCTGCGACATAGAGTTCATCTTCGCGTAGATTTTGAATGCGGCGAATTTCTTGATTCATCATGCGCATATGACGAACGGCTTGAACAATATCTCCTGTCCCTGGTTCTCCTTTGGTACGAATCATGGAAGCTCCTTCAGCGATACGACGCAAGGCTTCACCCAAGTCCTTAGCCCCACAGACAAAAGGAACTTGGAATTCTTTCTTGTCCACATGGAAACGGTCGTCAGCTGGAGAGAGCACTTCACTCTCATCGATATAGTCAATCTCAATAGCCTCTAAAATCTGAGCTTCTACAAAATGCCCGATTCTGACCTTGGCCATCACTGGTATGCTAACCGCTTCTTGGATTTCCTTAATCATCTTTGGATCGCTCATACGGGAAACCCCACCAGCTGCACGAATATCAGCTGGAATCCGTTCCAAGGCCATAACAGCTGCCGCACCAGCAGCCTCTGCGATACGAGCCTGTTCAGGGTTCTGAACATCCATGATAACCCCACCTTTGAGCATCTGTGCCAAGTTTTTATTTAGTTCATAACGATTTTCAGTCATTTCTTTATCCTCATCATTTGTATTGGTAGCTACCATTTCATTTTAAGCCAGATTAGAATGAAGTACAAGATAGAAAAACAATAATTGTCTGGGTACAGTAACATAAAAAACTATCTGACCTTAAATTAAGGCCAGATAGCTCAGCTATTGTTATTTTTCAGCTGTAAGTGCAGCCATTGTAATGTAGTTGTATGGTTTGTTGAAATGTGGCAAGAAGAATAGGTCTGTCAATGCCAATTTATCAATCGTTACATGCTCTTGGATAGCAAGTGAGAACATGTGGATTCCCATACTGATAGCAGCATCATGTGAAACCATTTGTGCACCAAGGATTTCGCGGCTGTCTTTGTCAAAAACAATCTTGATGGCAACTTCGTGATTGTCATGCTTCATAAATTCTGGTTTTTGAAGATCGTTAAAGCCAGTTTCAGTTGCATTGTAACCTGCTGCTTTTGCTTTTTCAAGAGTCAGACCAGTTGAAACCATGTGAAGACCATAGATTGAAATACCGTTTGATCCTTGCACACCGATTCCTTCCAATTCATGTCCACAAGCGTTATAAGCACCAACGATACCAGTACGTACAGCGTTAGATGCAAGAGCGATGTAGCTTGTATCTTTACGAGCATTGTCATAAACAGTCGCACAGTCACCAACAGCGTATACACCTGGGATAGATGTTTCTTGTTTCTTGTCTACAAGGAAGGCACCGTTGCGGAAAAGTTCAATCTTACCATCTGCAAGAGCTGTGTTTGGACGGAAACCAACAGCAAGAACTACCATATCTACATCAAATGTTTCTTTGTCTGTTACCAAGCGTTCAACTTTTCCATCACCTTGGATGGCTTTAACTGTTTGACCAAGAGCCAAGCGGATGTTGTGGTCTTCCAAGTTCTTCGCCATCATTTGAGTAAAGTCTTTGTCATAGTAGCCGTTCAAGACAGTGTCTACGATATCAACAAGCACCACTTCTTTTCCAAGACGTTCGAAAGCTTCAGCCAGCTCAACACCGATGTAACCACCACCAACAACGGCAATGCGCTCAAGGTGTTTGCTCTTATCAGCAAGTTTTTCGATGACTTCTTCTGCATTTTGGTACAACTTAACAAATTGAACATTTTCAAGTGTTGCTTTGAATTCGCGGTTACCCTTAACGATTTCAACACCTTCGATTGGAGGCAGGATTGGAGTTGAACCAGTTGCAAAGATTAATTTATCATAAGACTCTTTGTGTTCTTTACCTTTAACTTCAGCAGTCACAACTTTGTTATCGTAGTCAATTGAAAGAACTGGTGAGTTCATGTAAATTTTAGCACCTTTTGCTTCCAATTTTTCTTTATCAGAGTAGAAGAGACCTTCTGGGCCATCAATTTGTTCCCCGATCCAAAGCGCCATTCCACAACCAAGGAATGAAATATTTGAGTTTTGGTCAAATACTACGATTTCGTTCTCATGACCAAAGTTATCCAACATCGTATTAATACAAGCTGTACCAGCGTGGTTAGCACCAACTACAACGATTTTACTCATAGAAAAATTCCTACCTTTAATTTTTGATTTACTTTTCTAGTATATCATTTACTGTTAGCGTTTACAAGACATTTGCTCAGAATTCTCTTTTTTTCAGAAAAAAATACACTTATTATTAACAAGCCTTATTTTTCTATCGTTTTCGTTCTAATTTTGAGCATATTTCTTGACTTTTTGTCAAAATCCATTTGTGAAAACGCTGACTTTATGGTATGCTAGTTACATGGAAATAAAATGTAAGGGGTTTAATTTTTCTTTAACCAACTTATATTGAATGATTTCCTATAAAAAGAAAGGAGCTGGTAGCTTGCCTCTTCATTCACGTTCTGAACGGCTAATGGGAACAACTATCACCATTTCATTAGTAGATGAGCGGGCAGAAATCCTGCTTCAGGGCGCTTTTGATCTGCTCAAGGAGCTCGAATACCGCTTCAACGCCAATAGTCAAGAATCCGAACTGATGGAAATCAACTACCAGGCTGGAATCACACCTGTTAAGGTTCATCCCGACCTGTTTGAACTGATTGCTCTTGGACTAGAGCACAGCCTAGCTCCCTCTAGCCATCTAAATATCAGTATCGGTCCCTTGATTCAAACCTGGCGAATCGGCTTTGCAGATGCACGACTTCCAGAGTTAAACGAAATCGAAGCTGTCTTACCTCTAGTTAACCCGTATTTTATCAAGTTGGATCCGACTAACTCTACTGTTTTTTTAGAGAAGAAAGGAATGAAGCTTGATTTAGGTTGTTTAGCCAAGGGCTATAGTGCAGATAAGGTTGCCCAGTATTTGAAAACACACGGTGTCACCTCTGCCTTGATCAACCTCGGAGGAAATATCCTCACCATCGGGAATAACCAAGCCAAAGAAGGGAAAGCCTGGCAGATTGGGATTCAAGATCCGCGAAATCCTCGTGGCAATCATCTCCTAACCATTCCTGCTTCTAACAAATCCGTTGTCACTTCGGGTATCTATGAACGCCACCTGACAGTAGATGGAAAAGACTACCACCATATCTTTGATAGTGAGACAGGATTTCCTGTCGAAACCGATCTTGCTAGCCTAACGATTGTCTCTGATAAATCCGTTGATGGTGAGATTTGGACAACCCGCCTTTTCGGAGAACGAAGCGCTTCTATCCTCTGGCAAGTCGAAAGTATAGATGGGATTGAAGCCACCCTCATCGACAAAGAGGGACGCCTTGCATGTTCTTCAGGCCTTCAAAATTGTATTATGTAAAAAGAGAAAGGAAATCTCATGCTAAAACTTATTGCCATTGTTGGAACGAACTCTAAACGTTCTACAAACCGCCAACTGCTCCAATACATGCAAAAACACTTTGCTGATAAAGCTGAAATTGAACTCGTTGAAATCAAGGATATCCCTGTTTTCAACAAACCAGCAGATAAGCAACTTCCAGATGAAATTCTTGAAATTGCTGCTAGAATTGAAGCATCTGACGGTGTGATTATTGGTACTCCTGAGTACGACCACTCTATCCCTGCAGTTTTGATGAGCGCTCTTGCTTGGCTATCTTACGGTATCTACCCACTTTTGAACAAACCAATCATGATCACTGGTGCTTCCTATGGTACACTTGGTTCATCTCGTGCCCAATTGCAGCTTCGTCAAATCTTGAACGCTCCTGAAATTAAGGCAAATGTTCTACCAGATGAATTCTTGCTTTCTCACTCTCTTCAAGCATTTAACCCAAGTGGCGACTTGGTTGACCTTGATGTCATCAAGAAATTGGATGCCATCTTTGATGACTTCCGTATCTTTGTGAAGATTACTGAAAAATTGCGCAATGCACAAGAATTGCTTCGCAAAGATGCTGAAGAATTCGACTGGGAAAATTTGTAAGTTAGGAGACCGAAAGAATGAAATTTGTTGGACTTGTTGGATCAAACTACGATCAATCATATAACCGCAAACTCTTAGAATTTATTCGTCGCAATTTCAAATTCAAATTTGAATTAGAAGTTCTTGAAATCGACGAAGTTCCAATGTTTAACCAAGACGAAAAATGGGACGAAAGTTTCCAATTGCGATTCTTGTACAACAAGATTACACGTGCTGATGGTGTCATTATCGCCACTCCTGAGCACAACCACACTATCTCAGCTTCACTCAAATCTGTACTTGAATGGCTTTCATACGAAGTGCATCCATTTGAAAACAAGCCTGTTATGATTGTGGGTGCATCATACTATGACCAAGGAACATCACGTGCCCAAGTTCACCTTCGTAAGATTCTTGATGCTCCAGGAGTTAACGCCTACACGCTTCCAGGTAACGAATTCCTTCTTGGTAAAGCTAAGGAAGCTTTTGATAACGACGGAAATATCACCAACGAAGGCACTGTTAAATTCCTTGAAACATGCTTAGATAACTTTGTAAAATACGTAGGAGTCGTTTCGAAATTGAAAAAACCAAAACCAATCGAACCAGAAGACTTGGATTGTGGAAAACCAATCGCTACAACCATCACAGAAGTTGATCCTGACGATCCAGAATGGGTAGAAAAAGTTGCTGCAATCACTGGAGCTGTTTCTGGTGATACCTATGTCAAACTGGACCACGGTATCCTGACAGTTAACCAAATTGATATGTTCTTGAAAGCTATGCCATTTGAATTGACATACGCTGATGACAACAACCAATTCCTCTACTACAACAACGCTCACCAAGATCCAGACACCATGTTTGCTAAACGTGTGCCACCTCAATCAGGTAGCCGTATGTCGACTGTTCACAACTCTCTTCCACCAGCACGTATGAAGAACGTAGAGTGGGTTATCGGAACACTTCGCAACGGAAACCAAGAATACGTTCGTACGATCGTTCCAGGTTCTCCTGCAGGTGTCATCAACACCCACAACTACCAAGCAATGTACTATCCTGATGGATCATACGCTGGTATCAATGAAATTGTCTTTAACTTCCAACCATGGCTTGACTGGTACCTAAAAGAAACGGGTCAACGTTTGGTTGGTGGTAGCGGACCATTTGCTCCTGCTGCTGGAAGTCATGGAGATGCCGATGCTACTTCTGGTGCTTCTGATTCAGGTGACGCTGGAGGCCACGGTGGTGGCGCAGACGCTACTTCTGGCGCAAGTAACTAAGAAACCAAAAAGGAGCCAAATGGCTCCTTTTTTTATTACAACAGAAAAAGGGATTGTAAATCATCTACAGCCCCCTTTCATTTTATGAGTTAGGATCATCTAAACTGCGACCGTGTAAACCTTTTTCACGTTGCACTTGGCGTAGTTTTTCTGGTGTGACGTCATTTCCCTCTTCATCAACAATCTTAATTCCTTCAATATGGTGACGAACAGCACGACGATAGCCTTCAATGTATTCCTCACGAAGTTTAGCTTGTTCCACTTTTTCAGCAGAAGTTAAGCCTTCTGTTTTTTTCTTTTTAGCGAGCTCGTTGATACGAGCGATTTTTTTTGAATCCATGTTTATCTCCTTTGTAAAAAGATACAGTTCGTTTAATAGAGAATCTACTTGGTATTGATTTGGTTAAAGCGTGCAAGCTTAGCTGCTTTCTTGGTTAATTGCGACAAGATGGCCAATCGATTTTGACGAATATCTTGATCATCGGTCATTACCATAGTATTCTCAAAGAAAGCATCAATAATTGGTCTAAGCGCAAAGAGTTGTTCTAATTGCTGACTTGCAGTCCCTGATAAAACGAGTGACTCTACTGCTTCCACCAAGGCTTTCTCTTCTTCATTTTCAAAAAGAGCAAAATCAACTGTTTCAGATCCTTCAGCTTTCTCAGCCAAATTGAAAGCACGTGAGAGAGATTCGACAGACGGTTTGAAGTTTTCTTCCTTGCTTGCTTCGACAAGAGCACTTGCTGCTTCCAACATATCCGCCACGACAAAGTTCGAGCTTGCAAGGACTGCTTCCTTAATATCTTTCGGAGTAGAACCCATCATCTTATCAACACGAGCCTTGATAAAGTCCATGACCTCTGCTTTATTTGCATAAGTCAAGCTGTCAAATTTCAAAGCATAAAGGCTATCAATCAACTCATCCATAGCAATGTGCCAACCAAAAGCATCCAAAATACGAACTACACCTTGCGTTGCACGACGAAGGGCATAAGGGTCATTAGAACCTGATGGAATCAAGCCCACTGAGAAGAAACTCAAAATCGTATCCAATTTGTCTGCAATGGCTAGAATGGCTCCGATCTTGCTCTCTGGGAGAGCTCCATCCGCTGATGTAGGCATGTAGTGTTCACGAATGGCAGCCGCAACTGCTGGAGTTTCCCCAGCAAGAAGGGCATATTTCTCACCCATAATTCCTTGGAGTTCATCAAACTCACCAACCATCCCTGTCAACAAGTCAAACTTATAAATGGATGCTGCGCGGGCAAGATCAATCGTTTCATCCACTGATAAACCAGCTTTTTCCGCCAAAAGGACGGCAATCTGACCTGTACGAATCATGTGTTCACGAAGGGAACCAATCTTTTCATGGAAGGTCACCTGGTTCAATTTTTCAACAAGATCTGAAATGACCAATTTTTGGTCTTCACGCCAGAAGAATTCTCCGTCTTCCAAGCGGGCAACTAAGACTTTTTCATTACCCTTGATGACATTTCCCAAATGCTCTGCGTTTCCATTACGAACAGAAATGAAGTTTGGTAAGAGTTTACCATCTTGATCGCGGACAACAAAGTAACGTTGGTGTTCCTTCATCGAAGTCACCAAGACTTCTTCTGGAACTTCAAGGTATTTGGCATCAAAACTACCCATAAAGGCAGTTGGATATTCAACCAAGTTCAAGACTTCGTTCAGCAAGTCCGCATCAATTTCGATACGTATACCATGTTTTGCCTCGATTTCTTTGATTTGATTAACAATCATTTGCTCACGTTCACGAGGATCCGCGATTACAAACTGTGCACGAAGGTCTTCTTCGTAGCTCAATGCTGACTGAATCTTAGTTTCTTGTCCCAAGAAACGATGACCACGGCTCACACGACCCCCCTTGATATCAAGGAAATCCAACTCAAACTCTTGCTCGTCCAAGAGAACTGTCAAAGTGTGTACAGGGCGGATATACTCAAAAGTGTTGTTAGCCCAGTGCATGCTGACAGGGAAAGTCAATGACTTCAAGACGTCTACTACACCTGGAACAATGTTCTCAACTGGTTGGCCCACTTCTTCCTTGGTAACATAGACATACTCTTCACCCTTGATTTCACGGAATTCAATATCTTCAACTGTCAAGCCTTTCCCACGGACAAATCCTTGAGCTGCTTTGGTGAAGTTTCCATCACCATCCAAGGCAATTTTCTTTGCTGGTCCCTTGAAATCTTCTGTCAAATCAGACTGTTTGTCTGCAAGACCAGTCACACGAACAGCCAAACGACGTGGTGTGGAGAAGGTTTGAATGGCTTCAAAAGACAGGCGGTTTTCCTTGAGGAAGGCTGCCATTTTTTCACCTAGTTGTTTTTCGCTTGGAGTTACTACGTAGGCTGGTAACTCTTCAAGACCGAGTTCTACTAATAAGTTTTTTGTCATGTTTTTTCTCCGAAAGGTATCTTTTTATTTTCCAGTTTGCCTTATGTGATTGGCACGCAAGCAACCAACTTCGTTGTTTCATTGCTAAAATTGGAGCCGAAAGTCTCCAATTTTGCCTAGTATCCTTAGCTTCACTAAGGATACCTTCATCACTACGGCAACTGGCTCAAGGCTCACTCTGTTCGCCCATTTTCGTAAACTGTCACTCTCTTTATTCTGCGTCTTCTGCTAAGAGTTTAGCTCGTGTCGCCTCATCCAAAAGTGGGTAGCCTAGGCGTTTGCGTTCTGCGACAAAGGTTTTGGCTACGACACGGGCTAGGTTACGGATACGAGCGATATAGCCAGCGCGATCGGTTACAGATACGGCACCACGCGCATCAAGCAGATTAAAGGTATGTGAACATTTGAGAACATAGTCATAGGCAGGGTGAACCAAGCCCTCTTCCAAGGCACGATCAGCTTCTTTTTCAAACTTATCAAAGTTTTCAAGCAACATTTCTTGATCTGAAATTTCAAATGAATATTTTGAGTGCTCATACTCAGGCTGAATAAAGATTTCTCCGTATTTTACACCATCAGCCCACTCGATATCATAGACAGAGTCCACTTCTTGGATGTAAGAAGCCAAACGCTCCAAACCATAGGTAACTTCCGCAGTCACAGGACCTGTTGCCAATCCACCAACTTGTTGGAAATAAGTGAACTGAGTGATTTCCATCCCATCAAGCCAAACTTCCCATCCAAGACCAGCTGAACCAGTTGAAGGATTTTCCCAGTTGTCCTCAACGAAACGGATATCGTGTTCCAAAGGATTGATTCCCAATTTTTCCAATGACTCAAGGTAAAGCTCTTGGATATTTGATGGAGAAGGCTTCATGACCACTTGGAATTGGTGGTGTTGGTAAAGACGGTTCGGGTTTTCACCATAACGACCGTCAGCAGGACGACGTGATGGCTCTACATAAGCCGCATTCCATGGCTCAGGCCCGATTGCACGAAGGAAAGTGTAGGGACTCATGGTTCCCGCACCTTTTTCATTGTCATAGGCCTGCATAAGCATACAACCTTGGTCATTCCAAAATTGTTGCAAAGTAAGGATGATTTCCTGGAAAGTCAATTTTTTAGACATTATTTACTCCTTTTTATAAATTCTTGTGACTTTGGATACAAAAAGAACCGTGTCTTTACTCCTAAGTCTGTGACCTAGGGGCGTCAGAAACG
>CAUUXT010000028.1:0-9350 GCA_963549015.1 uncultured Streptococcus sp. | reverse complement strand
TGATCGAATTATACAAAACCTTCTTGGAAATGTTCTCAAGCACGGTAAGGAGAAGGCTCGACTTTCTTTGAAAAAGGAAGAAAATAGGCTTGTTTTGGAAATTGATAACCTTGTCAAAAAACCTATCAAGAATATAGACAATCTCAGCAATCGTTTTTATTCTGAAAATATGTCGGATACTGAAGAATCCTCTGGTTTAGGTCTCTATATTACCGAGGAATTAGTTCATCTTCTTGGAGCGGAAATGAAGCTAGCCACTGATGGAGAATGGTTTTCAGTCTTTATTTATCTTTAACAGAAGAAACCTCCTCTATATCCTAGAGGAGGTCCTTTTTATAAGCTCTTCTTCTTGAAAATAATCAGTCCACTGAAAGAGAAGAAAAGTATGACCGTTACGCAAACCGTGATGGTATAGAGGATAGCTTGACTATTAGTAGTCATAGCATAGGCAAAATCTAGAATTAAATATCGTAGAATTTCAATGTCTGGGAAAACAAGCATTGGCATAGAAAGAATGATAGAGGTAACTAGATAGCCAATAAATGCGGCAAGATAAGAATGAGTCACATAGAGAATGAAGGAAACAATCGAAAGCCAAGCAAGGAGGCAGAGAAATTGAAGGAAAATCGTTAAGAGGAGGTTTGTAATAAAACCATCAGGCATCGTACCAAGTCCGTTTAGTAGAGTTGAGGGAACAAAAGCAATCACAAGGCTGGCGATGAGCTGTAAGAGAGCGATACTTACTAGTACAAAGGATTTAGCAAGGAAAAACTCTGTACGAGAAACGCCAACAGTCAAACTATTTTTATAGAGCTTGCCGATTAGATCAACTCCTAGAACTAGACATGCTAGAACAATGCAGAGAAAAACGAGGTTTGAACCATTGCTGGACGCGTTGATTAGAGCTTCTATCCCATTCCAACCATGGGTTGGAGTCTCTGGTGGTGTTGTATTTACTGACATTAAATGTCCTGTAGCCCCGATAGTAGCACCCAGTAACATAAGTACAAAGAGAATGAATTCTGTAATCCAGAATCCTTTGGAGCGGAAAAGACGGTAAAAATCTGCTTGAATGGTGTGTATCATGATTTTTCTCCTATTCTACCAATTGGGTGAAGTATTCTTCTAGGTTTTGACGGGCAAAGTAAATCTCATCAATAGCAACATCGGACAAAGTTAGTTGCTTAAGAATCTGTTTGACATCTTGTTCATTACCAAAGATATGGATTTCATTGTCAGGATTGACAACCTTAAACTGGAGCTGGATTTGTTCTTTCAATACCTGACATGCTCTTTCTTTGTCGCTTGTTTTAAGCACAATATAATCCTCACTCAGTGTTTCAAACTCAGCTTTACTGATTTCACGGATAATCTTACCTTGATCCAGAATACCAAAGCGATTAGCTAGGAGATAGAGCTCTGACAAGATATGGCTAGAGATGAGGATAGTTATGCCTTTTTCTTGATTGAGCCGCTGGATCATGAGACGAAATTCTTTGATTCCAATTGGGTCGAGACCGTTAATGGGTTCATCAAGAATTAGGAAATCAGGTTTTGATAGGAGGGCAATGGCAATGCCAAGTCTTTGTTTCATTCCTAGTGAGAAATCACGAAAGACTTTTTTCCCTGTATCTGACAAGCCAACATAGTCCAAGGTCTCATGAATCACCTTATCAGCATTTGGGATATGACGAATCATACAATAATATTTCAGATTTTGATAAGCTGTTAAGTGATTATGGGCTACAGGTGATTCGATAACAGAACCCACTTGAGATAATGCCTTGGTCCACTCATTTTGTCCTTGACTAGAAAAGAGGGAAACTGTACCTTTGTCAGCAAACAATAATTGTGTAATGATTTTAATAAGAGTAGTTTTACCAGCTCCGTTTTTTCCGATTAGTCCATAAATATCTCCCTCTTTTATGGTTAGACTAAGATCTTGAAGAATAGCTTGTTGGCCGAATTCTTTGCTCAGTCCATGAATTTCGAGTACTGTTTTCATGATTTTCTCCTTTAGATTTATTTTTCTAACTTTAGTATAAGCTATAGAAATCAAAGAAAGCTCAAGTATTTCTAAAGAGTTTCTAAAGTTTTCAGATTTTTAAAATGTCAAAAACCCAGTTAAGGATTTAACTGGGGATTTTTTCTATAAAATATACTTCTCAATCGCACGTGCAACTCCATCTTCTTCATTGCTGGCTGTAACGTCATTGGCAAGGGATTTGACATGGTCGCTGGCATTTCCCATTGCAATACCAAGCCCGGCAAACTGGAGCATTTCGATATCGTTATTGGCATCGCCCATGGCCATAATTTCTGAGGGCTCGATCTTCAAAATCGCTGCTAGTCGAGAAAGAGCAGTAGCCTTTGTCGTTCCAAGTGGCATGGCTTCATAAATGACAGGCTGCGAACGAACACCGCTGAACCGTTGGCATAGTTCTGTCGCAAAACGCTGCTCAAAATCGTCTGTTTGCTCTTTGGTTCCTAAAAACATGCCTTGGAACATCCGATACTTGCCACTAGTCGCTTCCTCAAGGGAGATTTCAGTCAGGTCTGAAAAGACTAGCTTGGCATCATTTTGAACAATTTCATTAGGCTTGCCACCGAGGACAAAATAATGTTTCTCATCAAAAAGAGTCAACTGAACGTCGCTTTTTTCTGCTAGGTCATAGAGGTATTCAATGTCAGCTGGACTAAGTTCTTGCCAGTCAACTAGACTCCAGTCACTGGTCTGATGGGTTGAACAACCGTTATTGACGATGACATACTCATTCTGAAGGTCCAGTCCCATTTTTTTGTAGTAAGGAAGAACACCGAAAAGCGGGCGACCCGTACAGAGAACCAGTTTGACACCTTTTTCGATGGCTTGGTGAATGGCAGTGATGTGGGCTTGAGGGATTTCCTTGGCTTCATTAAGGAGGGTTCCGTCCATATCCAAGGCAAGTAGTTTAATCATAAGACTTCCTTTTCTAGGTGTTTTGCTTTTATTATAGCATATAGACTATAAAATGTCTGACAGAATTGTAACATTTGGCTTTCCTTTTCTTGAAAAACAAAATAAATTCTTATATAATATGTATACTTAATATTTAAGGAGAGATAATGTCAAAGTATCAGTTTAATTCAATTTACAAAAATGATGAAACAGAGTCTACAGGTCTTCTTTTCATCAAAGTCTACAACAAGTGGGAAAGCAACTTAAAAAGAGTTTTGAAATCAGTTGGCCTCACTTTGCCCCAATTTATTGTTTTAACCTCTCTCTTGTTTCTGTCTAATAGAGAGGAATATGTAACGCAAGTTGATATTGCTCGGTTCACTGGAATGGATGTCATGACGGTTTCCCAGATTGTTAGGCTACTGGAGAAGAAAGACTACATTGGACGAGATCAACATCCAAAGGATAGTCGGGCAAAACTGGTCTCAGTGACGAAGTCTGGCGCGGAGAAGGTCAATCAAGCTTTGCCTTTAGTAGAAGGTGTTGATGAAGAATTTTTTGAAAAACTATCTAACGATAGAGAAGTTTTTAATCGCTTTTTAGTAGAGTTGGAGGATAAAAATGCCTAGATATTGGGTCGGAGTTGTTTCAAAGAACCATGTTTTAAGAGGAGTTGAAGGGAATTTTTGTCAGGTCTGTCATGGAAAGGGCGGCCCCTTAAATCGTATGAAAAAAGGTGACTATCTTTTATACTATAGTCCCAAATACGATATGAACGGCCAAGATAAGTTACAGGCTTTTGTGGCCGTAGGTAAGATTATAGACGACAAGGCCTATCAAGTAGAGCAATTTGAAGGATTCTTTCCCTTTAGACGAAATGTCGAGTATTATCAGCCAGTCAAAGATTGCTCCATAGAAATAGCCAGACAACATCCTGAATGGAAAGACTATACTTCTCGACTTCGTTATGGGCATTTTGAAGTTTCCAAAGACTTTTTCCTCTATATCTTTCAGCATATGAAAGTGGATGATGAAGCATGATTGATTTGCAAATTAAATGATTGTCAACTAGAATTTTGGATTTGGACTGTGAAGCGAACTTTGCTATAATAGAGTAAGAAACTTTGATAAAGCAAACGAGGCTGAGATGAAATTACTGTATACTGATATTCGGACTTCTTTGACTGAAATTTTAACGAGAGAGGCAGAAGAACTGGTTGCTGCTGGTAAGCGGGTTTTCTACATTGCTCCCAACTCTCTTTCATTTGAAAAGGAACGCGCCGTGCTGGAATGCTTGTCCCAGCAGGCTTCTTTTGAGATTATCGTTACGCGTTTTGCTCAGATGGCTCGTTACCTGGTCTTGAATGATTTGCCAGCTAAGACGAGTCTAGATGACATCGGTCTTGGGATGGCTTTTTATAAATGTCTTGCGGAACTAGATCCCAAGGACTTGCGTGTTTATGGTGCTATAAAGCAGGATCCTCAATTTATCCAGCAGTTGGTTGAACTTTATCATGAGATGACGACTGCTCAGATGAGCTTTTTGGACTTGGAAAGTTTGACAGATGAGGACAAGCGGGCAGACTTACTCTTGATTTTTGAGAAAGTGACTGCCTATCTTAATCAAGGTCAGTTGGCTCAGGGAAGTCAGTTGTCCCATTTGATTGAGGCTATTGAGAATGACAAGGTAAGTAGTGATTTCAGTCAACTTGCCTTAGTCATTGACGGATTTACCCGTCTTTCTGCCGAGGAAGAGCGTGTAGTGGATCTACTCCATCTCAAAGGTGCCGAGATTGTTATTGGGGCTTATGCAAGCAAGAAGGCTTATAGCAGTCCGTTCACTGAAGGGAATCTCTACCAAGCCAGTGTGGAATTTCTTCATCATTTGGGGGCAAAATACCAAACACCTGCTCAGGATCGTTCTCAGACACATGAGAAAATGGATAGTTTTGACAAGGCCTCTCGTTTGCTGGAGTCTTCTTATGACTTTTCAGAACTCACCTTGGATATCGATGAGAAAGACAGGGAAAACCTGCAAATCTGGTCTTGTTTGACACAAAAGGAAGAGTTGGAGTTGGTGGCTCGCGCTATTCGTCAGAAATTACATGACCATCCAGACCTGAGTTACAAGAATTTCCGTATTTTGCTGGGGGATGTGGCTTCTTACCAGTTATCACTGAAAACCATTTTTGACCAGTACCAGATTCCTTTCTATCTTGGTAGAAGTGAATCCATGGCTCACCACCCTTTGACTCAGTATGTCGAATCTATTTTGCGTTTGAAACGCTACCGTTTCCGTCAGGAAGATTTGATTAATCTCCTCAGAACTGGTCTGTATACTGACCTTAGCCAAGCGGATATTGATGCTTTTGAGCAATATCTCCGCTATCTTGGTATCAATGGCTTGCCATCTTTTCAGCAGACCTTTACCAAATCCCACCATGGAAAATTCGATTTGGAACGTTTGAACGCTATTCGTCTGCGAGTTTTGGTGCCACTTGAAACCTTATTTGCCAGTCGGAAGCAAAAGACTGAAAATCTCTTGCAAAAGTGGAATACTTTTCTAAAAAATGCTGCTTTAAGCAAGCAGATGCAAGAATTGACAGCTACTATGGAAACTCTAGAACGGGAAAGACAAGCCGAAGTTTGGAAAGCCTTCTGCCATGTTTTAGAACAATTTGCGACGGTTTTTGCTGATTCACAAATTAGCCTGGAGAATTTCCTAGCCTTGCTCCATTCTGGAATGAGTTTGTCCCAGTATCGTACCATTCCAGCGACAGTGGACACAGTTCTGGTGCAGAGTTATGATTTGATTGCACCTATGACCGCTGACTTTGTCTACGCCATCGGACTGACTCAGGATCATTTGCCAAAAATCGCGCAAAACACCAGTCTGTTAACAGACGAAGAAAGACAAAGCCTAAACCAAGCGACTGAAGAGGGAGCGCAATTACTGATTGCAAGTAGTGAAAATCTCAAGAAAAATCGCTATACCATGCTTTCTTTAGTCAATGCTGCTCGTAAGCAGTTGATTTTGTCAGCTCCAAGTCTCCTCAATGAAAATGAGAGTAAGGAATCGGCCTATCTTCAGGAACTGGTGGGTTTTGGATTTAGCCGGATAGAGAAGAAGATTCATCACAAAGGTCTGTCTAAGGATGATATAGGGTCATATCATAGTCTCCTGTCTAGCCTTGTTGCCTATCATCAGCAGGCAGGTTCTAGTGAAAATGAGCAAGATGTGACCTTTGTCAAGGTTCTAGCGCGTGTGATGGGGAAAAAACTTGATCAGAAAGGTCTTACAAATTCTGCACTCCCAACTAGCCCAAGTAGCAAGCCATTAGAGAAAGAGACCTTGCAGGCTCTCTATCCCGCTGACAAGGAGTTTTACCTGTCTACGTCTGGTTTGACGGAGTTTTACCGCAATGAATACAGTTATTTCCTCCGTTATGTCTTAGGTTTGCAGGAAGAATTGCGCCTTCGTCCAGATGCTCGCAGTCACGGGAATTTCTTGCACCGTATTTTTGAACGTGCCTTGAAACTACCTGCTGAAAATTCCTTTGACCAACGTCTGGAGCAAGCTATCAAGGAAACCAGCCAAGAACGCGAATTTGAAGCTATTTATCAGGAAAGTTTGGAAGCCCAGTTTACCAAGGAAGTTCTACTTGATGTCGCGCGAACTACGGGCTACATCCTTCGTCATAATCCAGCCATTGAGACCATTCAGGAAGAGGCAACATTTGGCGGCAGAGACCAACCCTTTATCCAGTTGGATAATGGTCGCAGTGTCCATGTGCGAGGCAAGGTTGACCGAATCGACCGTTTGAAATCTGATGGAGCAATAGGAGTGGTAGACTACAAGTCTAGTCTGACTCAGTTCCAGTTTCCTCATTTCTTCAATGGGCTTAATTCCCAGTTGCCAACCTATCTTGCTGCCCTAAAAAGAGAAGGGGAGCAGAACTTTTTTGGCGCTATGTACTTGGAAATGGCTGAACCCATCCAATCTCTGTTGACCGTTAAAAGTCTGGCAGGTGCAGTAGTAGAAGCCAGCAAGTCAATGAAATACCAAGGGCTCTTTTTAGAGAAAGAAAGCAGTCATTTGGGTGAGTTTTACAATAAAAGTAAGGCCAACCAGCTGACTGATGAGGAATTCCAGCTTTTATTGGACTACAATGCCCATCTTTACAAGAAGGCAGCTGAGAAGATTTTAAAGGGCCAGTTCGCTATCAATCCCTATACCGAAAATGGCAGAAGCATTGCCCCGTACGTTCAGCAGCATCAAGCTATCACAGGTTTTGAAGCAAATTACCACTTGGGACAAGCCCGTTTCCTAGAGAAGTTAGACTTAGCTGATGGCAAGCGTCTGGTCGGAGAAAAGCTCAAGCAAGCTTGGTTTGAAAAAATGAGAGAGGAGTTGAATCGATGAAGCCCATTTCCTTTTTAACTGAGGAAGAAATTCAAAAACTGCAAGAAGCAGAAGCGAATTCGAGCAAGGAACAGAAGAAAACCGCCGAGCAAATCCAAGCCATTTACACGGCAGGGCAAAATATTCTTGTTTCAGCGTCTGCTGGTTCAGGGAAGACCTTTGTCATGGCAGAGCGTATTCTGGATCAATTGGCGCGTGGTGTGGAAATCAGCCAACTCTTTATCTCGACCTTTACCGTCAAGGCTGCTACAGAGCTTAAGGAACGTTTGGAGAAAAAAATTAGCCAACAAATCCAAGAAAGTAACGATGTCGATCTCAAACAACACTTGGGACGCCAGTTGGCAGATCTACCAAACGCTGCCATTGGTACCATGGACTCTTTCACACAAAAATTCCTTGGCAAGCATGGCTATTTGATTGATATTGCACCAAACTTCCGTATTCTGCAAAATGAAAGTGAACAGTTACTCTTAAAGAACGAAGTTTTTCATCAGGTTTTTGAAGATCATTACCAAGGTGAGAATAAAGAGAAATTTAGCCGTTTGGTGAAGAACTTTGCTGGACGTGGCAAGGATGAACGAGGTCTGCGCCAGCAAGTCTACAAAATCTATGATTTCCTTCAATCCACCAGCAGTCCTCAAAAATGGCTGAACGAGTCTTTTCTCAAAGGGTTTGAAGAAGCTGACTTTGCAAATGAAAAAGACAAACTAACTGAGCAAATCAAGCAGGTGCTTTGGGACTTGGAAAGTTTCTTCCGTTATCATCTGGATAACGATGCCAAGGAGTTTCCCAAAGCTGCCTATTTAGAAGCTGTTCAACAGGTTTTGGATGAAATTAGCTCCTTAAATCAAGAGTCCGATAGCCAGGCTTATCAAGCTGTGCTTGCGCGTATTGTCGCCATCTCTAAGGAAAAAAATGGTCGAGCTCTGGCTAACTCCAGTCGTAAGGCCGAATTGAAGCCACTGGCTGATGCCTATAACGATGAGAGAAAGGCCCAGTTTGCTAAACTAGGACAACTGGCGGACCAGATAACCATTCTCGACTATCAAGAGCGTTATCATGTAGACACCTGGGATCTAGCTAAGACCTTCCAAAACTTTATGAGTGATTTTGTGGAGGCTTATCGAGAACGTAAACGCCAGGAAAACGCCTTTGAATTCGCTGATATCAGTCATTTCACCATTGAAATTTTAGAGAATTTCCCACAAGTCCGCGAGGCTTATCAGGAACGATTCCACGAAGTCATGGTCGATGAGTATCAGGATACCAACCATATTCAAGAACGGATGCTAGAATTGCTGTCGAATGGCCACAATCGCTTTATGGTGGGAGATATCAAGCAGTCCATCTACCGGTTCCGTCAGGCAGACCCGCAGATTTTCAATGAAAAATTCCAACGCTATGCGCAAAATCTTCAAGAAGGCAAGTTGATTCTCCTCAAGGAAAATTTCCGTAGTAGTTCAGAAGTGCTATCAGCAACCAATGATGTTTTTGCACGCCTTATGGACCAAGAGGTCGGCGAAATCAACTATGACAGCATGCACCAGCTTGTTTTTGCTAATACCAAACTGACTCCTAATCCAGACGACAAGGCTGAATTTCTCCTCTACGATAAGGACGATAGTGGGCAAGAGGAAGAAGAAAGTGATGCAGACACGAAACTCACAGGAGAAATGCGCCTAGTTATCAAGGAAATCTTGAAGCTCCATCAAGAAAAAGGTGTATCCTTCAAAGAAATTGTCCTTTTGACTTCCAGTCGCAGTCGTAATGACCAGATCCTCCTCGCTCTGTCAGAGTACGGAATTCCTGTCAAAACAGACGGAGAGCAAAACAATTATCTCCAATCCCTAGAAGTACAAGTCATGCTGGATACGCTTCGTGTCATTCACAATCCCCTGCAAGACTATGCCTTAGTTGCTCTGATGAAGTCTCCAATGTTTGGTTTTGATGAGGACGAGTTGGCACGCTTGTCCCTTCAGAAAATAGAAG
>CAUUXT010000027.1:0-9386 GCA_963549015.1 uncultured Streptococcus sp. | reverse complement strand
GCTCAGTTTAGATCCTTCATGGAAAAACAGGAACAGAGAAAACAGGAACGCTTCATCAAGAAAGAAGAAGAGAAGGCTCGTCAAGAAGCTGAAGAAGCAGCAAGAATCAAGAGAGAACAAGAAGAACAGGATGCACTACCGCTTCCTCCTGTAGATCCTGAAACTGGAGAAATCTTACCAGAAGTTCCAGACTATGATCTTCCACCAATTCCTGAAAAAGAATGGAGTGAACCCGAGATTATCCTTCCTCAAGCTGACGTTGAAGTTCCAGACGAGAAAGAAGATTTTGAGGATGAAGAGGTGCAGGTTGATTTTTCTGCTAAGGAAGCCCTTGAATACAAGCTACCAAGCTTGCAACTCTTCGCGCCAGATAAACCCAAAGATCAGTCCAAGGAAAAGAAGATTGTTCGAGAAAATATCAAAATCTTAGAAGAAACCTTTGCCAGCTTTGGTATCAAGGTAACGGTTGAACGGGCTGAAATCGGCCCATCAGTAACTAAGTATGAAGTTAAGCCAGCCGTTGGTGTACGGGTTAACCGCATTTCCAATCTGGCAGACGACTTAGCGCTAGCTCTAGCAGCCAAGGATGTTCGGATTGAGGCTCCGATTCCTGGTAAATCCTTAGTCGGAATTGAAGTACCCAACTCTGAGATTGCGACCGTTTCCTTCCGTGAACTCTGGGAACAGTCTCAGACTAAACCAGAAAATCTCCTCGAAATCCCTCTAGGTAAGGCCGTCAATGGAACTGCTCGCACCTTTGACCTTTCCAAGATGCCCCATCTACTCGTTGCAGGTTCAACGGGATCAGGGAAGTCAGTCGCAGTTAATGGTATTATCGCTAGCATTCTTATGAAAGCAAGACCCGACCAGGTCAAGTTTATGATGGTCGATCCTAAGATGGTTGAGTTATCGGTTTACAATGACATTCCTCACCTCTTGATTCCAGTTGTGACCAATCCACGCAAGGCTAGCAAGGCTCTGCAAAAGGTTGTGGATGAGATGGAAAATCGTTACGAACTCTTTGCTAAGGTTGGTGTGCGAAATATCGCTGGTTACAATGCCAAGGTCGAGGAATTTAATAGCCAGTCTGAGTACAAACAAGTACCGCTTCCTTTGATTGTTGTCATTGTAGATGAGTTGGCTGACCTCATGATGGTGGCCAGCAAGGAAGTGGAAGATGCCATCATTCGTCTCGGGCAGAAGGCGCGTGCCGCAGGGATTCACATGATTCTCGCAACACAACGTCCATCGGTTGATGTTATCTCTGGTCTCATCAAAGCCAATGTCCCCTCTCGTGTGGCTTTTGCAGTTTCATCGGGTACAGATTCACGAACCATCTTGGATGAAAATGGAGCAGAAAAATTGCTTGGTAGAGGAGACATGCTCTTTAAACCAATCGATGAAAATCACCCAGTCCGTCTACAAGGATCCTTCATCTCAGATGACGATGTCGAACGCATTGTAAACTTCATCAAGGCTCAGGCGGATGCGGACTACGATGAGAGTTTTGATCCAGG
The DNA here is from genome assembly GCA_963549015.1 of uncultured Streptococcus sp. Classification (GTDB taxonomy): domain Bacteria; phylum Bacillota; class Bacilli; order Lactobacillales; family Streptococcaceae; genus Streptococcus. Next base: position 7,869 of record CAUUXT010000027.1, on the reverse strand, counting down.
TGAGGTTTCTGAAAATGAAGGAGAATTTTCAGATGGTGAAGCTGGCGGCGATCCGCTTTTTGAAGAAGCTAAGGCTCTGGTTATCGAAACGCAGAAAGCCAGTGCTTCGATGATTCAGCGTCGTTTGTCGGTTGGATTTAACCGTGCGACCCGCCTTATGGAAGAACTCGAAATGGCGGGTGTTATCGGTCCAGCTGAAGGAACCAAACCACGAAAAGTATTGCAACAATAAAAAATAGCTTCTTTCCAAAGCTGGAAGGAAGCTATTTTAGTAGTTATTGATTGCTTTTGTTTTCGGAACTAGTCGTTTTGGACGAGTTTCCACTATCAGTTGTTTCTTTTGTTGAGGAAGGTGTAGAAGAATCCTGAGTTGTTGTTTTTTTCTCTTCTTTTTGCTCTTCCTTTTTATTGGATTGAGGAGTTTCTTCCTGCGAGGTATTTTCTTTAGTGGAAGTGTTGTCCTTGTTAGGAGTAGTATTCTCCTGAGGGGCTTCTTTTTGAATTTCTTTGACAACAGTTGTTTGAGTTGTCGTCGGTTCTTTTTTGTTGTTTTTGTTATTATCCATGGCGTTCATGATAGTGATAGTAGCGGTGATTAGGCCAAGGATACTACCGATGGTAGCAATCGTTTTTTGAAAGACAGTAAATCCCTTTTTGATGTGTTCTGTTTTTGGTTTTGAAGTTCTACGATAGTTAGACATGATACTCTCCTTTAATTATGATTTATTATACCTCATTTCTTTAAAAAAATCTTAAAAAAAGAGAAACCTCCCTTTCTTGTCGCAGGTCTCTTTTCGTGATACAATAGAAGGAGTGATTTTAGAAAGCGTGAGAAAACATGATCTACTTTGATAATTCGGCGACAACCAAGCCTTATCCTGAAGCACTTGAAACTTACATGCAGGTCGCTTCAAAAATTGTAGGAAATCCGTCTAGTCTCCATCGTTTGGGAGATCAGGCAACACGAATTTTAGATGCTTCCCGGCAGCAAATTGCAGATTTGATTGGGAAGAAGAGTGATGAAATCTTCTTTACCTCTGGTGGAACAGAAGGTGATAACTGGGTCATCAAGGGTGTGGCCTTTGAAAAAGCCCAGTTTGGCAAGCACATCATCGTATCAGCTATTGAGCATCCAGCAGTCAAGGAGTCAGCCCTATGGCTGAAAAGTCAAGGTTTTGAGGTGGATATTGTCCCAGTTGATGAGAAAGGATTTGTAGATGTTGAAGCATTAGCAGATTTGATACGTCCTGATACGACTCTCGTCTCCATCATGGCAGTTAACAACGAAATTGGCTCTATCCAGCCTATTGAGGCTATTTCGAAACTGTTAGTAGATAAGCCGACCATTTCCTTCCATGTTGATGCGGTTCAGGCACTTGCTAAGATTCCGACTGAAAAATACTTGACGGATCGAGTGGATTTTGCGACCTTCTCAAGTCATAAGTTTCATGGTGTCAGAGGTGTTGGATTTGTCTATATCAAGTCTGGTAAGAGGATCATGCCTCTTTTAACAGGTGGCGGTCAAGAGGGAGACTATCGTTCGACAACTGAAAATGTGGCAGGGATCGCAGCAACAGCCAAGGCCCTCCGTTTGTCTATGGAAAAATTAGCTATCTTTGCTAGTAAGACAGGGCAGATGAAGGCAGTCATTCGCCAAGCCCTTCTGGATTATCCGGATATTTTTGTCTTTTCAGATGAGGAAGACTTTGCCCCTCATATCCTGACTTTTGGGATTAAAGGTGTTCGTGGTGAAGTCATTGTTCACGCTTTTGAAGACTATGACATTTTCATCTCCACAACCTCTGCTTGTTCATCCAAGGCAGGAAAACCTGCGGGGACCTTGATAGCCATGGGAGTGGACAAGGATAAGGCCCAGTCAGCTGTGCGTCTAAGCCTAGATCTGGAAAATGATATGGGTCAGGTCGAGCAGTTTTTGACCAAGCTAAAATTAATTTACAATCAAACTAGAAAAGTAAGATAGGAGCATTCATGCAGTATTCAGAAATTATGATTCGCTACGGAGAGCTATCAACAAAAGGCAAAAACCGTATGCGTTTCATCCATAAACTTCGCAATAACATTTCGGACGTTTTGTCCATCTATCCCCAAGTTAAGGTAACCGCTGATCGCGACCGTGCCCACGTTTACCTGAATGGAGCCGATTACACAGCAGTTGCAGAATCACTCAAACAAGTCTTCGGGATTCAAAACTTTTCTCCCGTTTATAAGGTCGAAAAATCTGTTGCGACGCTTAAGGCTGCTGTCCAAGAGATTATGCAGGACATCTACAAGGAGGGCATGACCTTTAAAATCTCTAGTAGACGTAGTGACCACAACTTTGAACTCGACAGTCGTGAACTCAACCAAACGCTTGGAGGAGCTGTATTTGAAGCAATTCCAAATGTCCAAGCTCAAATGAAAAATCCGGACATCAATCTTCAGGTGGAGATTCGTGAGGAAGCGGCTTATCTTTCCTATGAAACCATTCGAGGAGCAGGTGGCTTGCCTGTGGGGACTTCTGGTAAGGGTATGCTCATGTTATCAGGGGGGATTGACTCGCCTGTGGCAGGTTATCTAGCCCTTAAACGTGGAGTAGATATTGAAGCCGTTCACTTTGCCAGCCCACCTTACACGAGTCCAGGTGCTCTCAAAAAAGCCCAAGATTTGACCCGTAAATTAACCAAGTTTGGCGGCAATATCCAGTTTATCGAAGTGCCTTTCACAGAGATTCAAGAGGAAATCAAGGCTAAGGCGCCAGAAGCCTACCTCATGACCTTGACTCGTCGTTTTATGATGCGCATTACCGACCGTATCCGTGAGGTACGAAATGGTTTAGTTATCATCAATGGGGAAAGTCTTGGTCAAGTAGCTAGCCAGACCTTGGAAAGCATGCAGGCTATCAACGCTGTGACTAACACTCCCATCATCCGCCCTGTGGTTACTATGGACAAGTTGGAAATCATTGACATCGCCCAGGAAATCGATACCTTTGATATTTCTATCCAACCGTTTGAAGACTGCTGTACTATTTTTGCGCCTGATCGTCCTAAGACCAATCCTAAAATTAAGAATGCAGAGCAGTATGAAGCACGTATGGATGTTGAAGGTTTGGTTGAGCGAGCAGTGGCTGGTATCATGATTACTGAGATTACACCTCAAGCTGAAAAAGACGCTGTCGATGAGTTAATTGATAATCTCCTCTAATCAGAAAATCCAGAAGAATTCAGAAAAACAAATGAAAAAAGTTAGTTATTTATCCTTAAAATGGACATTTACTGACTTTTTTTCTATTTTTATGGTATAATGAGATAAAATTTTGAATATAGAGAGTTTTCTGACAATGAATCATTCCTACTTTTACTTAAAAATGAAAGAACACAAACTCAAGGTTCCTTATACAGGAAAAGAGCGTCGTGTGCGTGTGCTCCTGCCAAAGGACTACGAGAAAGACACAGACCGTTTTTACCCTGTTGTTTACTTTCATGATGGGCAAAATGTCTTTTACAGCAAGGAGTCCTATATCGGACACTCATGGAAGATCATTCCAGCCATTAAGCGAAATCCTGACATCAGTCGCATGATTGTTGTTGCTATTGACAATGATGGTATGGGACGGATGAATGAGTATGCGGCTTGGAAGTTTCAAGAATCTCCTATCCCAGGCCAGCAGTTTGGTGGTAAGGGTGTGGAGTATGCCGAGTTTGTCATGGAGGTGGTCAAGCCTTTTATCGATGAAACCTATCGTACCAAAGCTGATCGCCAGCACACGGCTATGATTGGTTCGTCTCTAGGAGGCAATATTACCCAGTTTATCGGACTAGAGTACCAAGACCGAATTGGTTGTCTAGGTGTCTTTTCATCTGCCAACTGGCTTCACCAAGAAGCTTTTAACCGCTATATCGAGCGCAAGAAATTATCGCCTGAACAGCGCATTTTCATCTATGTAGGAACAGAAGAAGCAGATGATACAGACAAGACTCTGATGGCTGGTAATATCAAGCAAGCCTATATCGACTCGTCGCTTAGCTATTACCATGATTTGATTGCAGGTGGAGTAGGCTTGGATAATCTTGTCTTGAAAGTTCAGTCTGGCGCCATCCATAGTGAGATTCCATGGTCGGAAAATTTACCAGACTGTCTCCGATTTTTTGCAGAGAAATGGTAAGTTAGGAAAGGAGAAAGCCAATGCATATTGAAAACCTCAGCCACTGGAGTGGCAATCTTAATCGTGAAATGTACCTTAACCGTTACGGACATGCTGGAATTCCAGTTGTGGTTTTTGCTTCATCTGGTGGCAGTCACAACGAATACTATGATTTTGGCATGATTGACGCTTGTGCTTCCTTTATCGAGGAGGGGCGCGTCCAGTTCTTTACGCTATCCAGTGTGGACAGTGAGAGCTGGTTGGCTACTTGGAAAAATGGTCATGACCAAGCAGAGATACATCGTGCCTACGAACGCTACGTGATTGAGGAGGCCATTCCTTTTATCAAGCACAAGACAGGTTGGTTTGATGGCATGATGACGACAGGTTGCTCGATGGGGGCCTACCATGCACTTAATTTCTTCCTCCAGCATCCAGATGTCTTTACCAAGGTGATTGCCCTCAGTGGTGTTTACGACGCGCGTTTCTTTGTTGGCGATTACTTCAATGATGATGCTATTTACCAAAATTCGCCAGTAGATTATATCTGGAATCAAAACGACGGCTGGTTTATTGATCGTTACCGTCAGGCAGAAATCGTCGTCTGTACGGGCCTTGGTGCCTGGGAACAAGATGGTCTGCCATCCTTCTACAAACTGAAAGAAGCCTTTGACCAGAAACAAATTCCAGCCTGGTTTGCTGAATGGGGACACGATGTCGCCCACGACTGGGAATGGTGGCGCAAACAAATGCCCTATTTTCTTGGACACCTGTATCTATAAAAGGAGTTGCCTATGAATTACCTTGTTATTTCTCCCTACTATCCGCAAAACTTCCAACAGTTTACCATCGAGCTAGCCAATAAAGGCATCACCGTTTTGGGAATTGGTCAGGAGCCCTACGAACAACTTGATGAACCTTTGCGCAATAGCCTGACTGAGTATTTCCGTGTAGATAATCTTGAAAACATAGACGAAGTCAAACGTGCTGTTGCCTTTCTGTTCTACAAGCATGGACCAATCGACCGCATCGAGTCCCACAATGAATACTGGCTTGAGCTGGACGCAACACTTCGTGAGCAATTTAATGTCTTTGGTGCCAAACCAGAGGATCTCAGAAAGACCAAGTTTAAGTCTGAAATGAAGAAACTTTTCAAAAAAGCAGGCGTCCCTGTGGTACCTGGTGCTGTTATCCAGACGGAAGCAGATGTGGACCAAGCAGTTGAGATGATTGGCCTACCAATGATTGCCAAACCTGATAATGGAGTGGGAGCAGCAGCAACCTTTAAGCTGGAAAGTCAGGAAGATGTGGACCGGTTCAAGCAAGAATGGGACCATTCAACCGTTTATTTCTTTGAAAAATTTGTCACTTCTAGCGAAATCTGTACCTTTGACGGACTTGTAGACAAGGATGGCAACATCGTCTTTTCAACGACTTTCGATTATGCCCATACACCACTGGATCTCATGCTTTACAAGATGGATAATGCCTATTATGTTCTCAAGGATATGGATCCAAAACTGCGCAAGTACGGTGAGGCTATTGTCAAAGAATTTGGTATGAAAGAGCGCTTTTTCCATATCGAGTTCTTCCGTGATGGGGACGACTACATTGCCATTGAGTACAATAACCGTCCTGCGGGTGGCTTTACCATTGATGTTTATAACTTCGCTCACTCCTTAGATCTCTACCGAGGCTATGCAGCGATTGTCGCAGGTGAAGAGTTCCCAGCACCAGAGTTTGAACCTCAATACTGTCTAGCTACATCACGTCGTGCCAATGCAAACTATGTCTATTCAGAAGAGGACCTTCTTGCTAAATACAGTCAGCAATTCAAGGTCAAAAAAATCATGCCAGCAGCCTTTGCAGAGCTACAAGGTGACTACCTTTATATGTTGACCACTCCGAGTCGCCAAGAGATGGAGCAGATGATTGCAGACTTTGGTCAACGTCAAGACTAATGAAAAGGATGAAAGGAGTTTGACTTCTTTTGTCCTTTTCTTAAAGATAAGTTAAATAAAGCGTTTTCCATAGATTCTTTTAGAAAAGATATTGCTAAAAGGCCTAAAAATTGATAGAATAAGGATTGTCTAAAAAAATTTAAGGAGAATCTATCAAATGGATTTTACATGGGCTATTAAATATGCCACTGAATTTTTGGGAACTGCCATTTTGGTCATTCTTGGTAATGGTGCAGTTGCTAACGTTGAACTTAAAGGTACGAAAGGTCACCAAAGTGGCTGGCTCGTTATCGCAGTTGGTTACGGTATGGGGGTTATGATCCCAGCCTTGATGTTCGGTAATGTATCTGGTAACCATATCAACCCAGCCTTCACACTTGGACTTGCTGTGAGTGGACTTTTCCCTTGGGAACAAGTACCATATTATATCCTTGCGCAAGTTTTAGGAGCGATTTTTGGTCAAGCTATGGTTGTTGCAACTCACCGTCCTTACTACTTGAAAACGGAGAATTCTAATAACATTTTGGGTACTTTCTCAACGATTTCAAATGTTGATCACGGTACAAAAGAATCACGTTTCGCAGCAAGTGTAAATGGTTTTATCAATGAGTTTGTCGGTTCGTTTATTCTGTTCTTTGCAGCCCTAGGAATGACTAAAAACTTTTTTGGTGCAGAAGTAATGCAATACATGAAGCAAATGGCAACGCAGGCTAATCAAACAGTTGACTTCTCTGAATTAGCTATCAAAGCTCAAATAGCACCACACACAGCAGCAGGTCTTTCAGTAGCTCATTTAGGACTTGGTTTCCTAGTAATGGCCTTGGTAACTTCACTCGGTGGACCTACTGGACCTGGTTTGAACCCAGCTCGTGACTTTGGACCACGTCTTCTTCACGAACTCCTTCCAAAATCAGTTCTTGGTCAACACAAGGGTGATTCAAAATGGTGGTATGCTTGGGTTCCGGTTGTAGCTCCAATTGCAGCGGGTATTGCAGCAGTAGCACTATTCAAACTACTTTACCTATAAGAAACGAAACTGGGGAAACCCAGTTTTTTTCTTGGAAAATTTTCTAATTTAAACAAATATGGCTTGTAAAATATTCTAAAATCCTTTAAAATAAAAGAGTTGGAGGAATTTATGGATGTGAATGAGATTGTTCGGATCATTCCGACTTTGAAAGTTAATAATCGAAAATTAAATGAGATATTTTACATTGAAACTCTGGGGTTGAAACCCTTATTAGAAGAGTCTGCCTTTCTTTCATTAGGCGACCAGACGGGTACGGAGAGATTGATTTTAGAAGAAGCTCCAAGTATGCGAACTCGTAGAGTTGAAGGACTTAAGAAGCTAGCTAGACTCTTGATAAAGGTTGAGAATCCTTCTGAAATCGAGGCCCTTCTTTCTCAAATGAAGTCTCTTCCTCGCTTGTTTAAAGGAAGCCGTGGATATGCTTTTGAGATTGTTTCTCCTGAAGAGGATGTGATCCTTGTTCATGCAGAAAATGATATAAGAGATTTGGTTCCATTGGAAACTGTTCCTGAATTTTATTCAAATACAAGTATAAAATACGTGAGTCAATTTGAGGTTTCTATGGAGTTGCGTTTGCCTGAGGGGACAGAGAGCTTGCTTGATCCTGAAGGAGTAGCGTCAGCAATCACCTTTACTAAAGGGCAAGGGCCAGATTTGGCTGTTGAAAACAATGTCACTTGGGACCTGACGATGTTGAAATTTTTAGTAAAGAATTTTGATCTAACCAGTCTTCG
>CAUUXT010000026.1:0-9401 GCA_963549015.1 uncultured Streptococcus sp. | reverse complement strand
GGTAGATCTTCTTTTGGATTGCCTGTTTGTTCAAAGACTTTTCCAATCTCGTAAAGAGCCAAGTTTTTGTTCTTACGAGCCACGTTGTAGGCCACCGTATCAAGGATACCTGAGATCATATTTTGACGGAGGACAGAACGGTCCACTGTCATTGGCCACATGAGTTCTGTAAGGTTACTTGGTTGAGCTGTGAACTCAACTGCTTTTTCAGGAGTTGTTAGAGCGTAGGTAATGATTTCTGTCAAGCCTGCCCCTTCAGCAATCGTACGGACTTGGCGACGCAATTTTTGTGTTGCAGTCAATTCACCTGCTGTACCATCATCTTTTGGAAGACTGGTTGGCAAACGGTCATAACCATAGATACGAGCGATTTCTTCAAAGAGGTCTGCTTCGATAGTGATATCCCAACGACGACGTGGTACGCTGACTGTAAATGATTCTGCATTGCCAGAAAGGCCAAAACCAAGACGACGGAAGACATCTTCGACATCAGTGTATGAAAGCTCCGTACCAAGGACGCGGTTAACGTCTGCAAGGGTTGAAGAAACTTCTACATCAGAAGTGTCAAGCTCACCCGCTGAAACGATTCCCTTACGCACCGTCGCACCTGCAAGTTCTGCAATCATGCTCGCTGCAGCATCCAAGGCCTCATCGACTGTTGCCACATTAATCCCTTTTTCAAAACGAGAAGATGATTCCGAACGAAGGTTAAGGCGTCCGCTAGTCTTACGAATGGATGTGCCATTGAAAACAGCTGCTTCTAACACAACTCGACTTGATTTTTCAGAGATTTCTGTAGCCTCTCCACCCATGACACCTGCAAGGGCGACTGGTTTGTCAGCGACAGTAATCACTAAATCATTTGTTTCCAACTCACGTTCTTCACCGTCCAAGGTCACCAACTTTTCACCAGCACGCGCTTCACGCACACGGATGTCATTGCCTTCAAAGGTATCCAAGTCAAAGGCATGCATAGGCTGACCAAAGTAGAGTAGGATATAGTTGGTCACATCGACCACATTGTTAATCGGACGGATACCTTCGTTCATGAGGAGGTTTTGCAACCATTGTGGACTTGGTGCGATGGTCACATTGTCCAAGATACGAGCAGCATAGTATGGCGCCTTGTCTGTCTCAATGCCTACAGAAAGAGCGTCTGCTGCTACTTCATTTGTTTCTGGCAGAGTAAATTCTTTAAAGTTAACCGCCTTGTCATAGATGGCTGCTACTTCGTGCGCTACTCCACGCATAGAAAGAGCGTCTGCACGGTTTGGCGTGATAGAAAGTTCGATGATTTCATCATCCAAGTCTAGATATGAGAAGACTTCCTCACCTGGCACTGCATCTTCTGGCAAGATTTGAATACCATCTGCAAATTCCTTTGGTACAACTGAGTCAGAAATGCCTAATTCACCAAGTGAACAGATCATCCCCAGTGACTCTAAGCCACGGATTTTCCCTTTTTTGATTTTGTAGTTGTCAGCGATACGAGCTCCTGGAAGAGCCACCATGACCTTGATACCAGCACGCACATTTGGGGCACCACAAACGATCTGACGCGCTTCTTCTTCGCCAACGTTAACCTGACAAACATGCAAGTGAGTTTCTGGCACATCTTCGCAAGACAAGACCTCACCGACGACAATTTTTGAGAGACCAGCAGCTGGTGATTCGACACCTTCGACCTCTATTCCTGTGGTTGACATTTTTTCAGCCAACTCTTGTGATGGCACATCAATGTCCACCAATTCTTTTAACCATTTATAACTAACTAACATATGTAAGATACCAAGGGCTAAGCAGAAATCTAGATATCTTTCCTAGATCTCCATCCACCCTCGTTTTGATCCTTTCATTTTGTATTTTCCAGCTCGAGGCTGGCTAAGGTAGAGCTTTTATCTCTTACCATCTCTATAGAATAGAAGTTTTTAGCCATAACTCTATGAACATACCTTTTCTATGAAGTCACATTTTATAAATAAAATGTAACTTCTATACTAAAAAATATTTTATTTAATGCTCATAAGATTGATATTTATTTTTTCACAACCACCTTGAATTAATTTTTTTAAATTTTGATAACCAGGATGATAAACAGCATAAAAACTAAGTTCAATATTTAAATCTGAGTTTTCTGAAACTTCTTCAATTAATTCTTCTATAAAAAAAATAAAATCTTTACGCTTACTCTTCGACAAAGCACCACAAACAAATATATTTAACTTATCTTCTTCTGAATCCTTAGACAGTATTTCTAATTGTTCAATCAATTTTTTATATGATTGTTTTCGATAGTCCTTATTATTATCATCTTTTATTCCGAAAATCAAATTTTCCATTACAGATTCAACAACATAAGGAAATAAATCAGTTACATATGAACCATACAGATTTCTCCAAAATGTTTCTGATTTCATAGTTAGAAATCTTAAATGACGATCATTTATATTAGAATGATGAAATGAAGAAAAATTACTATCAGGTGAATGTCCTCTTTTAGCTGAGGGATTTACCATAAGAATAATATTTGAAGGATTTATAAAATCCTTTTGATTATTCCTTATAGCTTCCTCAAAGGAAATATCGTCAGAAGTTGCTATATCATCATTTTTAGATTCTTTATAAATAGCGAATGAAGAAATATCACCAAACTCATCTAAAAGTTTTTTATAGTTCTGATCTGAAATCATATTATATCCTCATGTTTGGTTTATTATTTAAACTGTTCTGAGAAGCGAACATCGCCTTGGTAGAACCCACGGATATCGTTGATTCCGTAGCGGAGCATGGCTACACGCTCTTGTCCAAGACCAAAGGCAAATCCAGAGTATACAGTTGAATCAATACCACTCATTTCAAGGACACGTGGGTGAACCATACCAGCACCCATAATTTCGATCCAACCTGTTTTCTTACATACGTTACAGCCGTCTCCACCACACTTGAAGCAAGAAACATCCACCTCAACAGATGGCTCTGTGAATGGGAAATAAGATGGACGCAGACGGATCTGGCGCTCTTCACCGAACATCTTTTGAACGATCAATTGAAGCGTTCCTTGAAGGTCTGCCATCGAAATGTTCTTCCCAACAACCAAGCCTTCGATTTGGTGGAATTGGTGACTGTGGGTCGCATCGTCCGTATCACGACGGAAAACACGCCCTGGTGAGATCATCTTCAAAGGACCTTTTGAAAAATCATGGGCATCCATGGCACGCGCTTGAACAGGTGATGTGTGGGTACGGAGTAAGATTTCTTCTGTGATATAGAAAGTATCCTGCATATCGCGAGCTGGGTGATCTTTTGGGAGGTTCATACGCTCGAAGTTATAGTAGTCTTGCTCCACTTCAAAACCATCCACGACTTGGTAACCCATCCCGATGAAAATATCTTCGATTTCTTCACTGGTTTGTGTCAAAACGTGACGGTGACCAACCGCAACAGGACGACCTGGAAGTGTTACATCGATGCTCTCACTAGCCAGTTGAGCTGCAACCTTCTTTTCTTCCAAGAGTTTCGCTGTTTCTTCAAAGGCTGTTGTCAAGACATCACGAGCTTCATTGACATGTTTCCCGATAATCGGACGCATTTCAGCCGACACATCCTTCATCCCTTTGAGGATTTCAGTAAGCGACCCCTTTTTCCCAAGGACAGAGACACGCAAGTCTTGCATCTCTTTTTCATTTTCAGCAGTAATCTGCTTCAAGCTAGCCAGCGTTTCTTCGCGAAGCGCTTTTAATTGTTCTTCAATAGTTGACATAATTCCTCCATCAGTCGCTTATCAGATGAAAAGAAAACCACATGCCAAAAACTCCACTCGGAGCGTTGACACGCGGTACCATCCGTTTTCATCTGACAAGTCAGACCTTCATTTCTAAATCCGTGCGCAAGTGAATTCACCCAGCTTTCATATAGAGAGCTTACAGTCATGGCTCTCCTCCCTGATATACTTCCCTTGAGTTACTAGTCTTGCGGATTTCTATTCAATTACTACTTAGTTTATCAGATTTTTATCATTCTTGCAAGACCTATCTCACTTCTGCTTGCCTTTAAATCGCCATTGGAAGCGGAGCTTGTCATAGAAGGGAAATTCGATAAACAAGACTCCCAAGCCCACACAGAGACTGGCAAGAACGTCTGATGGATAGTGAACTCCCAGATAGACCCTTGATACCAGCACACTGACTAGGTAGAAGCAAAGGACGATTTGCACGATTTTTCTCCAGACTGGATCTTTAATTCGTTGACTGAGAATGACAATCAAAGTACCTACCATCAGTGTCACTGCAAGAGAATGCCCGCTTGGGAAGGAAAATCCCTTCTCCTCTACTAAGTGTAAGATATCTGGTCGTGGGCGCTGGTAAATATTTTTAAAGGTCACGATTAAAAGACCGGCTAAGGCTAGATTGCCCACCATGAAGTAGCTTTCTATCTTCCACTGCTTACGATAAAAGACAAAGGCTGCGATGGTAACCCAGGTGATAATCACTGGAATATCAATCAAATGCGTAAGGGTACGGAACAGAACTGTCAAATAATCTGGCAAGTCCCCACGAAGGGCAGTCTGAATTGGTTGGTCAAAACCGACCAACGTTTCAGGATAGAACTTAACCGTATAGCCAAGAAGGACGAAAAGTAAAAGGGCAAAACTGCCCTTCATTAAAAATGTTTGTTTATCTCTCATAATGTTTTAACGTTGGTTTTAAGAGGACATACAACAACCAGAATGAAACGGCAAAGATGATACCCTCAATCAAGTTAAAAGGTAAGACCATGGTCATTAGGTAGTTAGAAAGTCCCAAAATTTTTCCAATATCAAAGTTGGCAAACTGAGCGTACAAAGGAACCGCATAAACATAGTTGAGAACCAACATAGCAGCAGTCAATCCGATGGTTCCCGCTAGAGATGCTAGCAGGAAACGAAGAGTGCTACGTTCCTTTTTCCAAATCAAACCAAAGGCGATAACAAAAACTCCCAAGGCTACGATATTCATTGGCAAACCAATGTAGGTATTCACTCCCTGGCTATTGAGAAGCAACTTCAAGAGTGAACGAAGCAAGAGAATTCCTAGTGCAGCTGGCAAATCCATCACCACCAAGCCCACAAGGACTGGCAAGATACTAAACTCGATCTTGAGGAAGGTTGCCGCTGGCAAGAGCGGAAAGTCAAAGTACATCAGCACAAATGAAATGGCCGATAAAATCGCAATGGTCGAAAGTCGACGTGTGTTTGTCATAACAGGTTCCTCCAATTTTCTATAAAATCAGAAGAAGTTGGAAAGGATCCCTCTATCTATTCTCACTTTTTATATCCCAAAAGTCCCCCCTCACTCTTTTGAGCAAGCGGTTGCAATTTATCTATAAACTCATCAGAACAGACAAGGCTATTCTTTCGTCTTCTCCCATCCAGACTATACTGTCGGTTGTGGAATCGCACCACATCAGCTTGCGCTCGCGGACTTCTTTAACTAAGATATCTTGGAGTAATCTAGGCGTCGCAGTCGAAGATAATACTTAAAGTATATCGAGACAAGACAAGGACGAGAAAGCCAAAATAGCTAGTTAAAGTCACCGCCGGTCGGGAATTTCACCCAGCCCTGAAGACCCTTTAATCATAACAAAAAACGCTTGCAAGTGCAAGCATTTTGTTTATTTCAATTTATCCGCTTCATAGGTGTGAACGAGCTCTAAACCAGCAAAATGTTGCTGACGAAGAGCCTCATAGACAATCATGCAGACCGTATTGGAAACATTGAGACTGCGGACATGTTCATCATTCATCGGGATACGGAGAGCTTTCTCAGGATGTTCTCTCATAAAGTCCTCAGGCAAGCCCTTGTCTTCACGTCCGAAGAGAAAATAATGGGCTTCGTCAGTCGATAAATCTGCCTCAGAGTACACCTTTTCCGCGAATTTCGAAATCAGATAGAGTTTACCCTTCATCTGAGACATAAAATCTTCCAAACTGTCATAAAAATGGATCTCTAACTTATCCCAGTAATCCAAACCAGCCCGCTTCATCTTGCGATCATCAATAGGAAATCCCATCGGTTTGATGATGTGAAGGGGAGAATTGGTCGCAGCGCAAGTACGCGCAATGTTACCTGTATTTTGTGGAATCTGAGGTTCAAATAATACAATGTGATTTGTCATGACGGGTTTCCTTTTATCATTGCAAAAAAATAGCCACACTGCCCGGAGTCAAGCTCAGCAAACAGCGTGGTTAAGGCATCGTTAACTTACCTCACAACAGGTTTGAAGTAAATCAGCGAAGCTACTTTCTTAGTATAACACTTTCAGAATCATTGTCAATAGAAATGACTTGATTTTTTTACTTTTTTTGATAATATTTCCATACTTAGTCATTCTTTTTCTGAGAAAGGATATTAAATGAGCGAAATCATTTCATATAATAGACATTTCTATGAAAGGTGACCGATTTTATCTTTGAAAACTTAAAAAAAGCTTTTCTTATCCTCTGAAATGGCTTGGCAAGTGCATTTTTTGCGAAAAAAGGGTATGATAGTTACATCATGAAAAAGTAGGGTTTTTATATGAAAATTGTCCTTGTTGGTGGAGGGAAAGTCGGTTTCGCCCTCTGTCGTTCACTGGTTGCAGAAAAACACGACGTTGTCCTCATCGAACAAGATGAGGCTGTTCTCAATCATATTGTCAGTCGCTTTGATATCATGGGACTCCTTGGAAATGGAGCAGACTTTGCTATCTTAGAGCAAGCCGGCGTTCAAGAGTGTGATATCTTTATTGCTCTAACGGAACACGATGAAGTGAATATGATTTCAGCAGTACTTGCTAAAAAGATGGGCGCTAAAGAAACCATCGTTCGAGTGCGAAATCCTGAATACTCCAATGCCTATTTCAAAGAGAAAAATATTCTTGGATTCTCACTTATCGTTAACCCAGAACTCCTAGCCGCCCGTGCTATCTCAAATATCATTGATTTCCCGAATGCACTCTCAGTTGAGCGGTTCTCAGGGGGACGGGTCAACCTGATGGAGTTTGTTGTCAAAGATTCCAGTGGTCTCTGTCAAATGCCAATCTCAGATTTTCGTAAAAAATTTGGCAATATCATTGTCTGCGCTATGGAACGAGACCATCAACTTATGATTCCGAGTGGTGATATTACTATTCAGGATAGAGATAGAATTTTTGTTACTGGGAATCGTGTGGATATGATGCTCTTCCATAACTATTTCAAATCACGTACAGTGAAAAGCTTGCTCATCGTTGGTGCTGGAAAAATTGCTTACTACCTACTTGGCATTTTAAAAGATAGCCGTATCGACACTAAAGTTATCGAGATTAATCCTGAGAGAGCTCGTCTCTTCAGTGAAAAATTTCCAAATCTCTATATCGTACAGGGAGATGGAACTGCCAAAGATATCTTGCTTGAGGAAAGTGCTCCCAACTATGATGCAGTTGCAACTTTAACTGGGGTTGATGAGGAGAATATCATCACTTCTATGTTTCTTGACCGTGTTGGTGTCCATAAGAATATCACCAAGGTGAATCGAACTAGCCTTTTAGAGATTATCCATGCACCTGATTTTTCAAGTATCATCACACCCAAAAGCATTGCAGTGGATACCATTATGCACTTTATCCGTGGTCGAGTAAACGCTCAATACTCAGACCTTCAAGCCATGCACCATCTAGCAAACGGTCAAATTGAAACTCTTCAATTCCAAATCAAGGAAGCTAACAAAATGACTGCCGAACCTCTTTCACATCTGAAATTGAAGAAAGGGGTTCTCATCGCAGCCATTATCCGAAAAGGAAAAACAATCTTCCCTACTGGAGAGGATAGACTTGAGGTAGGAGATCAGTTACTCGTGACGACCTTATTACCAAATATCACCAAGATTTATGATCTGATTGAGAGGTAAAAGATGAATAAAAGTATGATTCGTTACCTCCTCTCAAAACTTCTCTTGATTGAGGCGGTTCTCCTCCTAGTACCCGTTAGCGTAGCAACCTATTATCAAGAATCCAGCCAAGTATTTACAGCTCTCTTTACAACAATTGGAATTTTAATACTTCTTGGTAGCTTGGGAATTTTACGGAAACCCAAAAATCAGCGAATTTATACTAAGGAGGGAGTCTTAATCGTCGCCCTCTGTTGGATTCTATGGTCTTTCTTTGGAGCGCTTCCCTTTGTCTTTTCAGGACAGATCCCAAGTGTCATCGATGCCTTCTTTGAAATCAGTTCTGGTTTTACAACTACAGGAGCAACCATTCTGACAGATGTCTCCGTTCTCAGCCATTCCCTCCTCTTCTGGCGAAGTTTTACTCACTTGATTGGAGGGATGGGGATACTCGTCTTCGCGCTTGCCATTATGGACAATGCCAAGAATGGTCACTTAGAGGTGATGAAGGCTGAGGTCCCTGGGCCTGTCTTCGGCAAGGTTGTATCCAAACTGAAAAATACCGCCCAGATCCTCTATCTGCTTTATTTAGGGCTCTTCTCACTTTTTGTAGTCATCTACTATCTAGCTGGCATGCCTCTATTTGATAGCTTTGTCATCGCTATGGGAACGGCAGGAACCGGAGGCTTCACCGTCTATAACGACGGAATTGCCCACTACGGCAGCTCACCCATCACCTATCTCGTCAGTATCGGAGTTCTGGTTTTTGGGGTCAACTTTAATCTCTACTACTACCTCATGCTCCGTCGGGTTAAGGCTTTCTTTGGAGATGAAGAACTTCGCACGTATGTAATCATTGTCCTAGTTTCTACCGGCTTGATTACTCTCAATACGCTCCACCTCTACCAAGGTGTCTCTAAGAGCTTTGAAATGGCCCTCTTTCAGGTTTCCAATATCATTACAACAACTGGTTTTGGTTATGGAGATATTACCAACTGGCCCCTCTCCTCCCAATTTATACTCCTCTTCCTCATGGGAATCGGTGGCTCTGCTGGATCAACCGCAGGTGGACTCAAAGTTATCAGAGGGCTCATCCTTTCAAAAATTGCCAAAAATCAGATCTTGTCCATCTTATCTCCTCATCGCGTATTGACTCTACATGTCAATAAAACTGTGATTGATAAGGATACCCAGCACAAGGTCCTAAAATATTTTGTCATTTATGTGATGATTTTACTGTCACTTATCTTCATTGTCAGTCTAGATAACAATGATTTTCTAGTTGTTACCAGTGCTGTCTTCAGCTGTTTCAATAACATCGGACCTATTCTAGGTACAACTTCTAGTTTTGCTATCTTTAGCCCCATCTCTAAAATCCTTCTCTCATTTGCAATGATTGCGGGTCGTCTAGAGATTTATCCCATTTTGCTTCTCTTTATGAAACGTACCTGGTCCAAACGCTAATCACAATAAAGCTCCCTTTTTACAAGCTAGTGAAAGGGGAGCTTTTCTATTAAA
>CAUUXT010000025.1:0-9427 GCA_963549015.1 uncultured Streptococcus sp. | reverse complement strand
ACAGCTAATACCATGGCGACTGCTATCGAAGTTCTCGGTATGAGTTTGCCAGGTTCATCCTCTCACCCAGCTGAATCAGCCGACAAGAAAGAAGACATCGAAGCAGCAGGACGTGCTGTTGTTAAGATGCTTGAGCTTGGTCTCAAACCATCAGATATCTTGACTCGTGAAGCCTTTGAAGATGCCATCACTGTAACTATGGCTCTCGGTGGTTCTACAAATGCTACTCTTCACTTGCTTGCCATTGCCCATGCGGCTAATGTTGACTTGTCACTTGAGGACTTCAATACGATCCAAGAACGTGTGCCTCACTTGGCCGACTTGAAACCATCTGGTCAGTATGTCTTCCAAGATCTCTACGAAGTCGGTGGTGTGCCTGCTGTTATGAAGTACCTGTTGGCAAATGGTTTCCTTCACGGGGACCGCATTACATGTACTGGTAAGACTGTCGCTGAAAACTTGACCGACTTTGCAGAACTCACACCAGGTCAAAAAGTCATTATGCCACTGGAAAATCCAAAACGTGCAGACGGACCACTTATTATCTTGAACGGGAACCTTGCCCCTGATGGCGCGGTTGCTAAAGTATCAGGTGTTAAAGTGCGTCGTCACGTTGGACCAGCTAAGGTCTTTGACTCAGAAGAAGATGCTATCCAGGCTGTTCTGACAGATGAAATCGTTGATGGCGATGTTGTCGTTGTCCGTTTCGTTGGACCTAAGGGTGGTCCTGGTATGCCTGAGATGCTGTCACTTTCATCCATGATCGTTGGTAAAGGTCAAGGAGACAAGGTTGCCCTCTTGACGGATGGCCGTTTCTCAGGTGGTACTTATGGTCTGGTTGTTGGACATATCGCCCCTGAAGCTCAGGATGGTGGACCGATTGCTTACCTTCGTACAGGTGATATCGTTACGGTTGACCAAGATACCAAAGAAATTTCTATGGCCGTATCCGAAGAAGAACTTGAAAAACGCAAGGCAGAAACAACCTTGCCACCACTTTACAGCCGTGGTGTCCTCGGTAAATATGCCCATATCGTATCATCTGCTTCACGCGGGGCCGTGACAGACTTCTGGAATACGGACAAGTCAGGTAAAAAATAAACTCAAAAAGCAAGCCATTTCGGCTTGCTTCTTTTCATCTTCAAAAGTGATTTGCCTGCTTAACGAGGCGGTAGCCCAAGGGCAATGCGGCCGTAGCGACTAATTCGTGTAATCTTCCAGGCAGGCGACCAGGTCACTTCAACCTTGACATCTTCGATACCCTCGATTTGTTTTAGACCTGCGACGATTTCGATAGGCAGGCTTTCGGCGCAATCACAGGCAGTGTCAGTGAAGGTCATGACAATCTTGCAGAGACCTGTTTCATCCAGATTGATTTCATAAATCAGCCCTAGATTGTAAACATCCAATTCCACATCTGTATCAAAAACCTTCTCTAGTTTATCGATAATTTGATCTTGCAAGGCCAAAGCGCGGTCATTGATTTTGATATCGTCTCTCATAGCAGTCCCTCCACGTGATAAATATCCTCTATTTTCTCATAATTCTGACAATTTGGCAAGTTTTTGATGAATTTTCTGAAAAGACTCTCTTGAGATTTTCTCCTCTCACTGTTTTAATCCCTTTATTTATGGTAAAATAAGACTATTAAGTTTAAAGAGGATTCCCTATGAAATTACAAAAACCAAAAGGAACGCAGGATATTTTACCTGCTGAGTCTGCCAAGTGGCAGTATGTTGAGGGCTTTGCCCGTGAAATTTTCAAGCGCTATAACTATGCGGAAGTGCGCACGCCTATTTTTGAGCATTACGAGGTCATCAGTCGCTCTGTCGGAGACACGACCGATATCGTAACCAAGGAAATGTACGATTTTTATGACAAGGGTGACCGCCATATTACCCTCCGTCCAGAAGGAACTGCGCCCGTTGTCCGCTCTTATGTGGAAAATAAACTCTTCGCCCCAGAAGTGCAAAAGCCAAGTAAGTTCTACTACATGGGCCCTATGTTCCGTTATGAGCGTCCACAAGCAGGTCGTTTGCGTCAGTTCCACCAGATTGGTGTTGAGTGCTTTGGTTCTAGCAATCCAGCTACCGATGTGGAGACCATCGCTATGGCAGCTCATTTCTTGAAAGAAATCGGCATTCAAGGTGTCAAATTGCACCTTAACACTCTCGGAAATCCTGAGAGCCGTGCAGCCTATCGTCAAGCCTTGATCGACTATTTGACACCACTCAAGGAGACCCTGTCGAAGGATAGCCAACGTCGTTTGGAGGAAAATCCTCTCCGTGTCTTGGACTCTAAGGAAAAAGAAGACAAGGTGGCAGTAGAGAATGCGCCTTCTATCTTGGACTTCCTTGATGAAGAAAGTCAAGCTCATTTTGATGCTGTGCGTCAGATGTTGGAAAATCTGGGTGTAGACTATATCATCGATACCAATATGGTGCGTGGTCTGGATTACTACAACCACACGATTTTTGAATTCATCACTGAAATTGAGGGCAATGAATTGACCGTCTGTGCAGGAGGTCGCTACGATGGCTTGGTTTCCTACTTTGGTGGCCCTGAGACTGCTGGATTTGGTTTTGGACTTGGTGTAGAGCGTCTGCTCCTCATCCTTGAAAAGCAAGGTGTGGCCCTTCCTATAGAGAATGCTCTAGATGTTTATATCGCAGTCTTGGGTGAAGAAGCAAATATCAAGGCCTTGGAATTGGTACAAGCTCTTCGCCAACAAGGATTCAAAGCAGAACGTGACTATCTCAACCGTAAACTCAAAGCTCAGTTCAAGTCAGCCGATGTCTTTGCTGCTAAGACTCTTATCACCCTAGGTGAGAGCGAAGTCGAAAGCGGACAAGTGACAGTTAAGAACAACCGAACTCGAGAAGAAGTTCAAGTGTCACTTGATGCTATCAATCAAAATTTCTCAGAAATCTTTGAAAAATTAGGCTTTTAATAGTATTTAAAACTGGTCAGGATCTTATCCCTGACCTTTTTCTTTTGCAAAATGACAAAAATCATAAACTTTTTGACAAATATAATTGTCAAAAAGGAAAAGATGTGTTACAATGTAAGCAAGTTAAGAGTAAAGGAGAAAGGAATGCTAAAAAATCGTTTAAAAGAGCTTCGGGCTCGCGATGGTCTCAATCAGACCGAACTAGCCAAGCTAGCAGGGGTTTCCAGACAGACCATTAGCCTACTAGAACGGGATGAGTACACCCCGTCCATTATCATTGCCCTGAAAATATCTCAAATTTTCAACGAAACAGTCGAATCGGTATTTCGCTTGGAGGAGGACGAGTGATGAACAAGTATAAAGTGATCTATTATGTAGTTGCCATAGCCCTATTAGTCAGCGTGTGTCTATTAATTGGAACAAATCTAGGATGGTTTGATCTCTATTACAGCGACCAATTTATTTGGGCTTACTTTGCTCTTATCCCAGTCGTTGACTGGATTGAAAAGAAAGCAAACAATCTAGCAAGTGAAAAAGGAGAATGAATATGAAAGAGTTTTTAGCAGGTTTTCAAGTAGATACTGAGAATAAAGAACTTGCAGGTGTCTGTGCAGGTTTAGGAAATTATTTTAATATCAAGACTAACGTCATCCGTTTAGTAGCAATTTTGTTGTTTCTTTCGTCAACAGAGTTTGGGATTTTAACAGTCATCCTATATGCTTATCTAGCAGGCTGGCTTGGGAGAGATTCTTTAGGAGAAGGGGCGAAAAAAGCAAGAAATCAAGCTATTCTCTTATTTGCTGTTTGTTTGATTTTAGTATCACTTGGGACAGAGGGTTTGACAGCAATTTATGAATCAGGGAAAGCCTTTGGTCAGTGGTTAGTTGGATTGGTTTAGAAAGAGGTTGAATATGAAAAAGAAACGTGGATTGTTATTTTTAATGTCTATTGTCTTGGGAGGTTTCTTCGGCATGTTTGTAGGGATGTTTAAGGCACGTGCCGAATCCCACGGGATTATGTTAGATGTAAAGGTCTTGATACCATGGATATCAGCTATTTGTTTACTGATAGGTCTTATTAGCATTTTTTTGACTTTCAATTTCCTAAAGAAAAGCAAAAAATTTCACTCCTTGTATCAAGAGGAAATGGATGATGATTTGAATGAAACCTATTATGTACAAATGTATCGGAATCTTGAGTTTGGAACCATTGCTTTTAATATTGCAAGCGTAGCGATTTTATTGGCTTTCTTCATTTCAGTAAGTGAAGAGATTGTACTAAATAGAAGCAATCTAACCTTATCTCTTTCTTTTTTGGCATTAGTGTTGGTTTTCAATGCTCAAAAATATCTTTATAAAACCATTTCGATTGTTCGTCAGTTTGATTTGGCATTTTTCTCTACACCAAAGGATGTCTTGGACTATATCAATTCTTACGATGAAGGGGAGCGCCAAGCTAATTTTGAACAGAGTTTTCGGATTTTATTCCAATTAAATAACTATGTCTTGCCAGGTCTCTACATTCTAATTGATCTCTTTTCCTTACTGACAGGAGAAATTCAGTTACTCGCCTTATTGCTTGTCGGAGCTATCCATATTTATATCAATGTGATGCAGTTACCTATGGTGAAACGTTATTTCAAATAGGAGTCTTTTATGAAACTACTTAAAAATCTTGGCTTGTTTCTTCTAGCTATTCTATCCTTTTTCTTTGGCTATGGTCTGGTTCAGAGTATGGCTCTGTCAGCTCTTGGACTAGGGGCTTCAATCTTTGGAGTTTTGCCACTCTATATCGCCCTGTCAGGAGCCTATGTTTATGGAGTTTACAAGTGGTATCAGACAGAAAAGGTTAGCATCCAGACGACGGTTTTTAATCGTTATATTTGGTTGCCAACTCTGGTTTTGCTAGTGGCGATTACAGCCCAGTTCTTTTTGCCAGATGATCCGTCGGTCAATCAACAAATCGTATCACAACTGACAGTTGCTCAGCCTGTCTTTGGTTTCTTTATGGTAGTGGTCTTTGCTCCTTTGACGGAAGAACTCATCTTTAGAGGGATGCTGGCGCGTTATCTCTTTCCTAAGCAGGACAATAGCAAACAGACAGCTCTGTTTCTCCTTGTATCGAGTGTCCTTTTTGCCTTGATTCATTTTCCAGGGACTTTGCAACAGTTTTTAGTTTATGCTAGTCTGGGATTGAGTTTGGGTCTGGCTTATGTGAGCCGAAAAGGTCTTCTTTATAGCATTTCTTTACACGCTTTGAATAATTTAATCGGCTTTTTGATGATACTCATGCTATAATAGAGTCAGGAGGTCACATGAAACGAGTAATTTTATTAGCAGTGATACAGGCGGTCGTTCTCTTCTTTATCATCGGGGCACTTGCCTATGCCTTTAAAGGCGATTTCTTTTACAACTATCTAGCAGTTGTCTTTGCGCCTATTGCAGGTGTCTTGCGTTTTGCTTCGGCTTATGCGACGGAGATTGTTCTACCTAAAAAGGCAGCTGAGATTGCTGAAAAGCGTAAAAAAGGTTAAGAATCATAATCAGAGAATCCGATAATGTTTTCATCGGATTTTTTATCTGTTTGTTTTGATTCCTAAAGTCAATCAAACTTTTCTGCTGATTTTCATGAAGAGCCTGCGCTTTTATGGTAAAATAGTAACAGAATAAAAGAGGAGAGAAACAATGAAACGTAGTATGTATGCTGGTCGTGTTCGTGAGGAACACATCGGACAAGAAATCACCTTGAAAGGATGGGTTGCCCGTCGTCGTGACCTTGGCGGATTGATCTTTATCGATCTTCGTGACCGTGAAGGAATCATGCAGTTGGTCATCAACCCCGAGAAGGTCTCAGCTGAAGTCATGGCAACAGCTGAAAGCCTTCGTAGTGAGTTTGTCATTGAGGTGACGGGTCAGGTTGCAGCACGTGAGCAGGCCAATGATAAGTTGTCAACTGGTGCAGTTGAATTGAACGTGACAGCCCTTACTGTACTCAATACAGCCAAAACAACACCATTTGAGATTAAGGATGGGATTGAGGCCAATGACGATACACGTTTGCGTTACCGTTACCTTGACCTTCGTCGTCCAGAAATGCTAGAAAACCTTAAGCTTCGTGCTAAGGTGACCCACTCTATCCGTAATTACTTGGATGAGTTGGAGTTCATCGATGTGGAGACACCATTCCTTTCTAAATCAACGCCAGAAGGGGCGCGTGACTATTTGGTGCCATCTCGTGTCAATAAAGGGCATTTCTACGCTCTTCCTCAAAGTCCACAGATTACCAAGCAACTTTTGATGAATGCTGGTTTTGATCGTTACTACCAAATCGTCAAATGTTTCCGTGACGAGGACTTGCGTGGTGACCGCCAGCCTGAGTTTACCCAGGTCGACTTGGAAACGTCTTTCCTTACGGAGCAAGAAATCCAAGATATCACCGAAGGCTTGATCGCGCGCGTGATGAAAGAAACCAAAGGCATCGAAGTAACACTTCCATTCCCACGTATGAAGTACGATGATGCGATGGCTCTTTATGGTTCTGACAAGCCAGATACTCGTTTTGATATGTTGCTTCAGGATTTGACAGAAGTTGTCAAGGGTGTTGATTTCAAAGTCTTCTCAGAAGCACCTGCCGTTAAAGCCATTGTGGTCAAAGGAGCTGCAGACAACTACTCACGTAAAGACATCGACAAGATGACCGAAGTAGCCAAACAATATGGTGCCAAAGGTCTTGCTTGGGTCAAGGTGGTTGATGGAGAATTAAACGGACCAGTTGCCAAGTTCTTGACTGGTATCCAAGCAGAATTGACTGCAGCACTTGGTCTTGAAGATAAGGATTTGGTTCTATTTGTGGCGGATACGCTTGAGGTAGCCAATGCAACCCTTGGTGCCCTTCGTGGCCGTATTGCTAAAGAACTTGGCTTGATTGATAACGATAAATTCAACTTCCTTTGGGTGGTTGACTGGCCAATGTTTGAATGGTCTGAAGAAGAAGGCCGCTACATGAGCGCCCACCATCCATTTACTCTTCCACAGGAAGAAACAGCCCACGAATTAGAAGGTGATTTGGCTAAGGTTCGTGCCATTGCTTACGATATCGTCTTGAACGGTTACGAACTTGGTGGTGGTAGTCTTCGTATCAACCAAAAAGACCTTCAAGAACGCATGTTTAAGGCTCTTGGTTTCTCAGCTGAAGAAGCAAATGACCAGTTTGGCTTCCTTCTTGAAGCCATGGACTATGGTTTCCCACCACACGGTGGTTTGGCTATCGGTCTTGACCGTTTTGTGATGCTCTTAGCTGGAGAAGAAAATATTCGTGAAGTCATTGCCTTTCCTAAGAACAATAAGGCAACCGATCCAATGACACAAGCACCATCAACAGTCGCTCTCAAACAACTAGAGGAACTCAGCTTACAAGTAGAAGAAGATGAAACAAGCAAAACAAATTAAGCGGTGGCGCTATTATCTGCGCCGCTTTGCTTATCAGATAAAAATCTTACGAGTTTTACAAAGTATCTCTCGGGAAAAATATGATGAGAAAATCTCGGCTTCTCTGGTTTATGGCTTTCTGTCAGCAGTAGCAGTCAATTTCTTTTTTCAACCAGGACACGTTTACTCTAGTGGCGCGACGGGTCTGGCACAGATTATCTCTGCCTTGAGTAATCACTGGTTTGGCTTTTACATTCCGATATCGCTAACCTTTTATGCTATCAATTTTCCGTTGATGATTTTAGCTTGGTATCAGATTGGACATAAGTTTACGGTCTTTACCTTTATCACAGTATCCATGAGTTCCCTTTTTATCCAGCTTGTGCCAGTTGTGACCTTGACAGAGGATCCCATCATCAATGCCCTTTTTGGGGGTGTTGTCATGGGCTTGGGGATTGGTTTTGCGCTCCGTAACAATATTTCTAGCGGAGGTACAGATATCGTCAGTCTGACCATTCGAAAGAAAACGGGCAAGAATGTCGGCAGTATGTCTTTCTTGGTAAATGGAACCATCATGCTGATAGCAGGTTTGACCTTTGGTTGGAAATACGCCCTCTACTCCATGATTACCATCTTTGTATCAAGCCGTGTGACAGACGCGGTCTTTACCAAGCAAAAACGCATGCAGGCCATGATTGTGACCAATAATCCTGACAAGGTAATCGCAAAAATCCATAAAAAATTGCACCGCGGAGCAACCATGATCCACGATGCAGAAGGAACCTATAATCATGAGAGAAAAGCAGTCTTGATTACGGTTATCACGCGAGCAGAGTTTAATGATTTTAAACACATCATGAAACAGGTCGATCCGACAGCCTTTGTCTCTGTATCTGAGAATGTCCACATCCTAGGACGATTCGTAGAAACAGACAATTAATAATACTCAAAAGACCAGCCTTGGGGCTGGTCTTTATTTTTCGATAATTTTGTGCCCAATCAACTGGCGGTAACAAATCTGTTTATTGTTTTTGGCATCGTTAATAATCTGGAGAATAGTTTCAAAGGAAACGCGCCCGAGTTCCAAGCTATTGATATCCACATAGGCTGCCAAGTTCAGTTTAGGGTTGACCGAGTCAAAGCTGAGGACAGGGACATCCAGTTGATGTTTTGCGATGTAATCACAGACCCCTGCAGCAAGAAGGCTATCAATAGTAATAATAGCATCAATATTTGGATCATGTTCGAAGAGAAGTTTACTAAAGCGATAACCATTATCTTCAAGAAATTCAGTCGCAAAGTAGGTCAGATTAGGATCAATAGGAAGTTGGTATTGTTTAAGAGCTAACTCATAACCCATTAAACGATCTTGTGTTACGAAAAGTTTTTTGGTTCCTCCGATGAAGGCAATTCGCTTGCATCCTTTTTTGATGAAATATTCTGTTGCATCAAAACCTGCCTGGACATTGTCATTATCGACGAGCGGAATGAAGGGAGATAGAGATTTACCTAAGATAAGGAAAGGAAATTGCTCATCTGCTACTAGCTTAACCAAAGGATCCTCTTCTTGGGCATAGAGGAAAATCAAACCATCTACACGCTTCCCATAGACCATCTGGGAAATAGCCTTGAGCCGCTCTTTTGCATCTTTCCCCGTTGCAATCTGAATAGCATAGTGGTTCTCAGATGCCACTTGGGCGATCCCTCGTAGGACAGATGGGAAGAAAGGATTTTGGTAAAAGGCATCCGAGTCGTCAGGAAGCACCAGGCCGATAACCTGAGTATAGCTACTTACCAAGCTGCGAGCATTGAGATTGGGATGGTAGTTGAGCTCCTTCATAGCCTTGCGAACTCGTTTTTTGGTTTCATCACTAATCGTTGATTTATTTTGAATGACGCGGGTAACAGTTGAAGGTGAGACACCTGCTGCTTTAGCCACATCTTTAATCGTCACGGGCATAAAAATCTCCTATTTATGATAATCTGGATCACGGAAGTGTGTCTTGTAAAAAATAGTGACCAGATAAAGAACAAAAAGAATGTTTTGTAC
>CAUUXT010000024.1:0-9446 GCA_963549015.1 uncultured Streptococcus sp. | reverse complement strand
AGTATAGGACCCAACCCCATCATCCAAAGTGGCCCTTTTACGACAAACTTTATCAAACAACTCTGGGTGACAAATTTAATCGGATAAAAAGGGCGGGATTTTTCCTAGCCCTTTGTTTACAGATTGGACGACTAGGGTCAGGTAAAGTCCAAAAACCTCTAGGCACTACAATCTTGTAAACCAGCATACAAGGAAAGAATATGAATACAAAAATACTAGAAACCTTAGAATTTAATAAAATCAAAGCCTTGTTTGAACCCCATCTCTTGACAGAACAAGGACTAGAGGAGTTAAAAGGCTTGGCTCCAACTGCTAAGGTGGATAAGATCAAACAAGCCTTTACAGAGATGGAGGAAATGCAAGCCCTATTTGTGGAGCAACCTCACTTTTCCATCCTAGCGACGCGCGAGATATCAGCTGTTTGCAAGCGTCTGGAGATGGGGGCGGATCTCAATATTGAGGAGTTCCTGCTCCTCAAACGGATCTTGCTTGCTAGCAGAGAGTTACAAGGTTTTTATGCCAATCTTGAAAATGTACGTTTGGAGCAGTTGGCGAGATGGTTTGAAAAACTACATGATTTTCCACACTTGCAAGGGAGTCTCCAATCCCTAAATGATGCAGGATTTATCGAAAATTTCGCCAGTGAAGAGCTAGCACGCATACGTCGGAAAATCCATGATAGCGAGAGTCAAGTTCGAGATGTCTTGCAAGACTTGCTCAAGCAAAAAGCGCAGATGTTGACGGAAAGCATAATCGCTAGCAGAAATGGCCGTCAAGTCTTACCTGTCAAAAACACCTATCGCAATAAGATTGCAGGTGTTGTCCATGACATCTCTGCCAGTGGAAACACGGTCTATATCGAGCCACGTGAGGTCGTGAAACTGAGCGAAGAAATCGCGAGTCTGCGCGCTGATGAGCGCTATGAGTTGAATCGCATTCTGCAGGAGCTATCGGAACGGGTCCGTCCTCATGCTACAGAGATTGCTAATGACGCTTGGATTATCGGCCATTTGGACCTGATTCGTGCTAAGGTGCGCTTTATTCAAGAAAGACAAGCAGTCGTTCCTCAACTTTCAGAGAACCAAGAGATTCAACTTCTTCATGTTCGCCATCCTTTGGTCAAAAATGCAGTGGCAAACGATGTACACTTTGGTAAGGACTTAACGGCCATTGTCATTACAGGTCCCAATACAGGTGGGAAGACCATCATGCTCAAAACCTTGGGTTTGACTCAACTGATGGCCCAGTCAGGTTTGCCTATTTTAGCTGATAAGGGGAGCCGTGTCGGTATTTTCGAAGAAATCTTCGCAGATATTGGGGATGAGCAGTCTATCGAGCAAAGCTTGTCTACCTTTTCGAGCCACATGACCAATATCGTAGATATTCTTGGCAAGGTCAACCAACACTCGCTTTTACTCTTAGATGAGCTTGGAGCAGGTACCGATCCGCAGGAAGGTGCTGCCCTTGCTATGGCTATTTTAGAGGATCTTCGTCTACGTCAGGTCAAAACTATGGCGACGACCCACTATCCAGAACTCAAGGCCTACGGTATTGAGACAGCCTTTGTGCAAAATGCCAGCATGGAGTTTGATACAGCCAGTCTGCGTCCGACCTATCGCTTTATGCAGGGAGTTCCTGGCCGAAGCAATGCCTTTGAAATTGCCAAACGCCTGGGCTTGTCAGATGTCATCGTTGGGGATGCCAGCCAGCAGGTCAACCAAGATAATGACGTCAACCGCATTATTGAACAACTGGAAGAGCAAACGCTTGAAAGCCGCAAACGCTTGGACAATATCCGTGAGGTGGAGCAAGAAAACCTCAAGATGAACCGAGCACTCAAAAAACTTTACAACGAGCTTAATCGTGAAAAGGAAACAGAGCTCAACAAGGCGCGTGAACAAGCTACTGAAATTGTGGAACTAGCGCTAAGTGAGAGTGACCAGATTCTTAAGAACCTCCACAGTAAGTCTCAACTCAAACCCCACGAAATCATTGAAGCCAAGGCTGAGCTGAAAAAACTGGCCCCTGAAAAAGTCGACTTGTCTAAAAACAAGGTCCTTCAAAAAGCCAAGAAAAAACGAGCTCCAAAGGTTGGAGACGATATCGTGGTTCTCAGTTATGGCCAGCGTGGAACCTTGACCAATCAGCTCAAGGATGGCCGTTGGGAAGCCCAAGTTGGTTTGATCAAGATGACCTTGGAAGAGAAAGAATTTGATCTTGTTCAGGCTCAACAAGAAGCCTCAGTCAAGAAAAAACAAGTCAATGTCGTGAAACGAGCTTCTGGTCGTGGTCCGCAAGCAAGATTAGATCTCCGAGGTAAACGTTACGAAGAAGCCATGAATGAGCTGGATGCCTTTATTGACCAAGCCCTGCTTAATAACATGGCTCAGGTAGACATCATCCATGGTATCGGAACGGGAGTCATCCGTGAGGGCGTCACCAAATACCTACAAAGAAACAAGCATGTCAAGACTTTCGGTTATGCTCCGCAGAATGCTGGAGGTAGTGGCGCAACCATTGTGACCTTTAAAGGATAGAAAAAGAGTGTTTCTCTTTTTTTGAAAAAGAAGTGAAAATCCATCTTTTTTCAAATAATATATTGACAAAAGCTAACTTTTCTTGTAGAATAATAAAAAATAAAATACTAACACCGAATGAAGTTTAATAGAAATGGGAAAAAGTTTGTTTTCCATAACTGTAAATGGACGGAACTCTGGAGAGACCGTAAAGGCACCGAAGGGGCAAGGCAGGAAACTGCTCAAACTCTCAGGTAAAAGGACAGAGCTAAGATAGACTGCTTTTTGGCATTTATCTAGGCATTCCAGAGTACATGTATCTTGCATGTGCTCTTTCTTTTGGGGTTGAAAAGATAGGAGTAGGACATGTTAGAATTGCTAAAAGCGCTTGATGCTTTCGTTTGGGGACCTCCCCTCTTACTGTTATTGGTCGGAACGGGTATCTATCTGACCATCCGACTAGGACTTTTACAGCTAGCTCGTCTCCCCAAGGCCTTTCAGTTGATCTTTACCAAGGACAAGGGACATGGAGATGTGTCAAGTTTTGCTGCTCTATGTACAGCCCTTGCAGCTACTGTTGGAACGGGAAATATCATCGGAGTCGCGACAGCCATTAAGGTTGGTGGGCCAGGTGCTCTCTTTTGGATGTGGATGGCTGCCTTCTTTGGGATGGCAACCAAGTATGCAGAAGGCTTGCTGGCTATCAAGTACCGCACCAAGGATGCAAATGGGGCTGTAGCTGGAGGACCCATGCACTACATTCTTTTGGGAATGGGAGAAAAGTGGCGTCCCCTTGCTATCTTCTTTGCCCTAGCTGGTGTATTGGTGGCGCTTCTAGGAATTGGTACCTTTACTCAAGTCAATTCGATTACAGAATCCATTCAAAATACGGCTCAAGTGGAACCAGCTATCACGACTCTGATTTTATCCATTTTTGTAGGGGTTGCTGTCTTTGGGGGCCTCAAATCCATAT
Organism: uncultured Streptococcus sp.; assembly: GCA_963549015.1. Taxonomy (GTDB): domain Bacteria; phylum Bacillota; class Bacilli; order Lactobacillales; family Streptococcaceae; genus Streptococcus. The sequence continues at coordinate 5,957 of CAUUXT010000024.1, read as the reverse complement.
CAAAAGTTTCGACAGCAGTGGTTCCTTTTATGGCTATTGTCTATATTTTAGGAACTCTTACGGTTATTCTCTTTAATATCGAGAAAATCCCAGCCACACTTGCCCTCATCTTTACTTCAGCCTTTAGTCCAGCTGCTGCGGTAGGTGGTTTTGCAGGTGCCAGCATTCGGATGGCTATCCAAAATGGTGTGGCGCGAGGAGTCTTCTCTAACGAATCTGGTCTTGGTTCTGCTCCCATTGCGGCGGCTGCAGCTAAGACAAATGAGCCTGTCGAGCAAGGCTTGATTTCCATGACAGGAACCTTTATTGATACTTTGATTATCTGTACTTTGACTGGTTTAACAATCTTGGTAACTGGGGTTTGGAGTGGTGAATTGAATGGAGTTGCCTTGACCCAGTCAGCATTTTCTATGGTCTTTTCAGATTTTGGCTCAATTGTCCTAACAATCTTCTTGGTACTCTTTGCCTTTACGACAATCCTAGGTTGGAACTACTACGGAGAGCGCTGTTTTGAATTTCTCTTTGGTGTTCGTTTTATCTGGCTTTACCGTGTAGTCTTTGTAGTCATGGTCTTGTTGGGAGGATTTATCGAGTTGGATATGGTTTGGATTATCGCAGACATTGTCAATGCCTTGATGGCCTTACCTAACTTGATTGCCCTTTTGGTCTTGTCCCCAGTAGTCATTGCTGAGACTAAAAAGTATTTTAAACACTAACCCAATCACACTTTTAGTGTGATTTTTTTCATTTCATAGACATTTCCTATCAAGGCGATTGAAAATATATATTATCCAAGGGGAAAATTCTATGATAGACTAAATGACAATAAAATGAAAAGAGGTTTCTTATGACAACATTTACAATCCACACAGTAGAATCAGCACCAGCAGAAGTGAAAGAAGTTCTTGAAACAGTACAAAAAGACAACAATGGCTATATTCCCAACCTAATCGGTCTCTTGGCCAATGCTCCAACGGCGCTTGAAGCCTACCGAACTGTTGGAGCCATCAACCGTCGCAATAGCCTGACACCAGTGGAACGTGAAGTAGTGCAAATCACAGCTGCCGTAACCAATGGTTGTGCTTTCTGCGTCGCAGGTCACACAGCCTTTTCAATCAAACAAATCCAGATGAATGATGATCTTCTCCAAGCTCTCCGCAACCGTACTCCGATTGAAACAGACCCAAAACTAGATACTCTAGCTAAGTTTACCTTGGCGGTTATCAATACCAAAGGGCGTGTGGGAGATGAAGCCTTGACTGAATTTTTGGAAGCTGGTTACACGCAACAAAATGCCTTGGATGTGGTTCTCGGTGTTAGTCTTGCTAGCCTTTGCAACTATGCCAACAACCTAGCCAATACACCTATTAACCCAGAATTGCAAGCCTATGCTTAGTTGGAACCATAAAGAAAAAATGAAGGCTGAGTAATCCAGTCTTCATTTTTCTATGCTATTTTAAGGGCTTTTATGCTATACTGATAGTAATATGATTAACGGAGGTTGCCATGAAAAAACTCCCCTTGGTATTTTCTGGTTGTTTGTTAGGTTTGGCAGGTGCAGGAAATTTGATTGCAGATACTTGGCCAGTTCTGTCGCATTTATTGAGTCTGATTGGTCTAGTGTTGTGGATTTTCTTTTTGATTCTTCATCTTTTTAATTGGGAAGAAACTAAGAAAGAATTGACCAAGCCCCCTCTTTTATCTGGGATGGCCACTTTTCCTATGGCTGGGATGATTTTATCGACTTATGTCTTTCGTGTATTCCCTGCTTTTCCTTTGGTAGTACAAGGAATCTGGTGGTTTTCATTTCTCTTGGATTTAGCTTTGATTGCTACTTTTACCATCAAATTTGCCTGTCCTGGTCGGAGGGTCAATGCGACTCCTAGCTGGACGGTGCTCTATGTGGGGATAGCAGTGGCTGCCTTGACCTATCCAGTCGTTTGTCTAATACAGATTGCCTACCTAACAGTGACTTTTGGTTTTCTCCTAACCTTCTATCTCTATCCGCTTATTTATAGCGATTTAAAGAAACATCCACTCCCAGTGGCCTTGCTTGGACAGGAAGGAATCTACTGTGCTCCCTTTTCTCTACTCCTGGCATCCCTAGTTCGAGTTGGAGGAGCAGGCCTACCGACTTGGCTCTTGATCGTCATGATTTTGGCATCTCAGTCCTTCTTTTTCTTTGTTTTAACTCGCTTGCCTAATATTTTAAAACAAGGATTTCAACCAGCCTTCTCAGCCCTCACTTTTCCAACCATTATCACAGCTACTTCGCTCAAGATGGCTCAGGGAATTTTGAAACTTCCATTTCTGGATTATCTGGTGTTGGCTGAAACTGTTATTTGCCTAACTATTTTATTCTTCGTATTGGGTGCTTATCTGATTTGGTTACGAAAAAAGGTCTAGCTAGAAATAGCTAGGCCTTATTTTTTATGGTTTAATCACTTCAGCTCCACCCATATATGGACGAAGAACTTCTGGAATGGTCACAGAACCATCTTCATTTTGATAGTTTTCAAGAATTGCAGCAACCGTACGTCCAACTGCAAGTCCAGAACCGTTCAAGGTGTGAAGGAGTTTTATCTTGCCATCGGCTTCATCTCGGTAACGGATTTGGGCACGACGCGCTTGGAAATCTTCTGTATTTGAACAGCTTGAGATTTCACGGTAGGTATTTTGGGCTGGAATCCAAACTTCCAAGTCGTAAGTTTTGGCAGCTGAGAAGCCCATGTCTCCAGTAGAGAGAGCAACCACACGGTATGGAAGGTTGAGCTTTTGAAGAATGTTTTCAGCGTTGGCTGTCATTTTTTCCAATTCTTTATAAGATTCTTCTGGTTTGGCAAATTTGACCATTTCAACCTTGTGGAATTGGTGTAGACGAATCAAACCACGAGTATCACGACCAGCAGAACCAGCCTCAGAACGGAATGATGGGCTCATAGCCGTAAAGTAGATTGGTAGGTCCTTTCCGTCAAGGATTTCATCGCGATAGTAGTTTGTCAAAGGCACTTCGGCGGTAGGAATGAGGACATAATTAGTGTCTTTCAATTCAAAAGTATCTTCCTTGAATTTTGGATATTGACCAGTACCAAACATAGAATCATGGTTAACCATGTATGGTGTGATGACTTCAGTATAGCCCTCTTTTCCATGTTCATCCAACATAAAGTTGTAGATAGCACGTTCCAAACGAGCACCAAGCCCTTTATAGAAGAGGAAGCGAGCACCAGTAACTTTTGCTCCACGTTCCCAGTCAAGGATACCAAGATCTTCACCAAGATCCCAGTGAGCTTTTGGTTCAAAGTCAAACTCACGTGGAGTCCCCCAACGGCGAACTTCCACATTGTCATCTTCATCAGCCCCAACAGGAACACTGTCAGCAGGGATGTTTGGAAGAGTAGTGGTAAATTCTGTCAATTTCGCATCGATGTCCGCCAATTCAGCATCCAAGGCTTTGACTTCAGCAGATAGGGTTTGCATTGCAGCAATCTTGTCATCGGCATTTTCCTTGTTTCGCTTGGCTTGGGCAATCTCAGCAGAAACCGTGTTGCGTTCTGCCTTGAGGTTTTCAACCTTGACTAAGATGTCACGACGTTTAGCATCGATTTCTTTCATCTCATTTAAGATAGCAGCATCTACACCACGTGTAGCCAATTTTTCTGCGACAGCATCAAAGTCTGTACGAATACGTTTAATATCTAACATAAGAACTCCTTTATGAAAAAAACACACCTAACAAAGCGTTGGAGTGGCAGGGCCACGGTTCCATCCAACTTCACAGGTGTGCACTTGATTGTGTATATAATTGTTACTAACGGTAGAATTTCACTTACCCCTCCTATCTGCTCGCAGCACCCGCAGACTTTCTGGAAGAAGAGGATAACCTACTTATCCGTTGCTATGATTATACTAAAGTTTCTACTTTTTTGCAAATAGATTTTTGAATTTTTGACCAATGGTCTGGAGTAAAGTAGGAAGTTTCACAACCTTGTCATTGCCAAGTTTTTCCCGAGCGATTTTGAGAATAGCTCCAGAGTCTTTGGAAGCAAAGAGGAATTTTCCTTGATCAGTGAAGACTTCAAAGTGGCGACTGATTTTGCGACCACTTACGTTGGCTCCAATTTGCTGAATACTTGACCAGGGAATTTGGATATATTGTTCGACATTGACATCAGGATAAAACTCTAAGGCTTGATCCCCAACTAGAAATTTTCCGACTTTTCCCGAGATGGAAAGATAGGATGTTCCAGTGGTTTGTAGGTCAATGACTTTATTGAGTGATTGGGCCATGATTAATCTTCCTTACTTTCATCGAAAAAGGCGTGGTAGAGAGCCTTGATAGCTGCCTTTTCTTGCTCTTTATTGACAACAAACATGATGGAAACTTCACTTGAGCCTTGGGACATCATCTGGATGTTGATTTTGTTTTCAGATAGAGCGCGTGTTGCCGTAGCTGTTACCCCGATATGACTCTTCATCTTTTCTCCGACAATCATAATGATTGAAAGGTCGTGTTCGATTTCAGCATGGTCCACTTCGGCTTTTTGAACTAACTGACGCAGAATTTCTTCCTCCTTGATAGGAGTCAATTCACGGGAACGAAGGATGATTGAAAGATCGTCGATACCTGTTGGCATATGTTCCCAACCAATGTTAAGATCTTCAAGGATTTGAAGAATCTTACGACCGAATCCAACCTCGCGGTTCATGAGGTATTTTGACATGTTGATGCTGACGAATCCAGAATCACCAGCGATCCCAACGACTGGGAATTTATCGCTACTGTGTTTTAGAACGATACGAGTTCCTGGATGATCAGGGTTGTTGGTATTCTTGATAACAAGAGGAATTTTTCCGCGGTAGGCAGGTAGAAGGGCCTCATCATGAAGGACAGAAAATCCGGCGTAAGCCAACTCACGCATTTCACGGTAGGTTAATTCAGGAATGGAGTGTGGTTGATGGATAATACCAGGGTGGGCAGCGAAGATACCGTCTACGTCCGTAAAGTTTTCATAGAGATCAGCCTTAACACCTGCTGCGATAATGGAACCAGTAATATCTGAACCCCCACGTGAGAAAGTACAGATTTGATTTTCCTTAGTCACACCAAAGAAACCAGGGATGACAAGGACTTCGGTGCTATCAGCCAAGCCTTCAATCTTGTCATAACTAGATGGAATGATACGTGCGTTTCCTGGTTCACTTGTGACAACGATTCCAGCTTCTCTTGGATGAACATAACGTGCATCAATGCCGTTTTGGTTAAAGTAGGCTGCAATGAGTTTGGCATTGTTATTTTCTCCAGCTGCTAAGAAAGTATCGTAGAGAAATTCATTGTCCTCTATAGGAAGAGTTGCCAAGGCCCGAATACTTTTAGAGATTTTTTCTAAAACAGCAGGTTTTAACTCTAGTTCACTAACCATAGCGGCATAACGGTCAATGATCCAGCTTTGGCTAGCACTGATGTCATTTCCAGCCACATAGTCGCGATAGTATTTAATCAAGGCATCGGTTACTTTAGTATCTTCAGCATTGCGTTTTCCGGGTGCAGAAACGACTACAAAACGGCGTTCCTTATCACTTTTAACGATGTTTAAAACTTTTTCTAACTGACCAGCAGAGGCAAGCGAACTTCCACCAAATTTTACAACCTTCATAAGGACTCCTCAAGTAAGTATTTTATACGATTATAGCAGAAAGAGGGGCATTTTTCAATGAAGAAAATAGCTCCCTATTACAATAGAAGTAAATGCTAACTTATTCTGAAAAGCGACAACAGTTTAAAAGTAAGAGAGTCAAATTTCACTCACACTCATAAATGATGGGTAAATAATCAGCTGAGACACTTTCCTTTAGTTTTTCCTTGCCTCTTTATCCAAAAAAAGGTATACTTTGAAAATAATATAATTTCATTGCCTTACAAAAGAAAAGGAGAAGCTATGAATCATATCTTATAT
>CAUUXT010000023.1:0-9461 GCA_963549015.1 uncultured Streptococcus sp. | reverse complement strand
TCTTTCTATTAGTGTTCTTTGGTGGTTGGTATTTGGGTTCATTTATCAGTCTATCGGAGCCAATCGTCCTTATCGTGATTCTATCACCGATGCAACCAATGGGGTTGGGCAAATTCTCATGACAGCTGTTTACCGTGAACAATGGATATTCTGGGCAGCTACCAATGTCTTTTCTATCTATCTCTGGTGGGGAGAAAGCCTGCAAATTCAAGGGAAATACCTGATTTACCTGATCAATAGTCTAGTTGGGTGGTATCAGTGGAGCAAGGCAGCAAAGAGTGTTTAAAAAGTAAAAAAGGATCGGATGATCCTTTTTTATGTTAGAGCAAAATGAATAATACCGTAATGATAATAGCGCTCGTTATACGAACGATGTGGTGCGATATATGTTGGTTTTCTTGCTGTCGCCCGTTCCAGTAGGCACCATAGCAGACGATACTCGAACCCACAATCCATAGTAGAATGGTTGCCAGTGGGACGAAGTAAAAGATAGCTAGAGCCAGAGAAGTGATGCAACTGCCGACCAAGATGCACGTGTTTCCCAGACTGTAGTTCTTTTGTTTCATGGCTGAAAAAGCAGCAGCAAGGTGAAGGAGTGAGAATGCGAGAGCTAGTACGATTGTTAGTATTCCTAGAATCATCGAAGTTAACATAGTTGGTTCCTTTCTGAGTTACAGGCTCAGTTATCAAGTGGAGTTGTAGAGGTCATCTCTATTACATCAAGGTAAAATTTCACCACTTGGTCTTCAGTATAAGATTTTCCTTTTTTTAGCCACCAGGTCAGTGTTTCGATAAAGTTGGTTACTACAAAATGTTTGAGGTAGGAAGCCGGAATGTTTGGATAGGCCTCTTGCAAATCCTCCGCTACCATGGGGTAAACGTGGTGTTCAAGTTCCTTGTGTAGTTGGCGGAGGAAGTAGTCGTTTTTGGAAAAAAGGAGACTGGTGACACGGTCCTGGTTTTTCTGAAAATGTAAAAAGATATGAGCGAGGTAGCTCTCGGTAGTAAGGTGTCCTTCCCTTTCAAAGAGATGATGAAAGAGGTAGCGACAGAGCTCATCTAAAAGCAGTTCCTTACTTTCATAGTGACAATAAAAAGTAGAACGTCCAACATCTGCTAGGTCAATGATATCCTGGACAGTAGTGGCATCATAGCCTTTGTCGTTCAAAAGTTGTAAAAAAGCTTGATAGATGGCTTTTTTAGTCTTGCTGACTCGACGGTCTTTTTTTGGCATATAGACACTTGATACAAACTGTTCAGAACTGAACAAGGCTGACAGTTTGCTTCTATCCTTTCTTTGGATTTTATTAGATAATACAAATGAAAGAAGTATGTATATACCCATTATACCAAAGGAGGGAGAGAAATGAGTTCTAAAACATCTATCTGGTTAGCTTTTTTCTTAAATTTAAGCTATGCGATAGTCGAGTTTATCGCAGGAGGAATCTTTGGTTCAAGTGCAGTTCTTGCTGATTCAGTTCATGACTTGGGGGATGCTATAGCCATTGGCATATCAGCCCTCCTAGAAACGATCTCCAATCGTGAAGAAGATAGGCAGTACACCTTGGGTTACAAGCGTTTCAGCCTTTTAGGGGCTATGCTAACTGCTGTGATTCTTATGATAGGGTCTGTCCTAGTGATTTTGGAAAATGTCACAAAGATCGTTCACCCACAACCCGTTAATGAGGAAGGGATCCTCTGGCTGGGAATCATTGCAGTGGCTATTAATGTGCTAGCAAGTTTGGTAGTTCGTAAAGGAAATACAAAGAACGAGTCAATTCTTAGCTTGCATTTTTTGGAAGACACTCTTGGTTGGTTGGCTGTCATTCTAATGGCGATTATCCTTCGGTATACAGACTGGTATATCCTTGATCCGCTTTTGTCTCTAGTTATTTCTATCTTTATTCTATCGAAAGCCATTCCTCGCTTTTGGAGCGCGCTAAAAATTTTCCTAGATGCTGTGCCAGAAGGGGTCGAGACAAGTGATTTGGAGAAAGATTTAGAGGCTCTACCCAATGTCAAAAGTGTCAACCAACTTAGTATTTGGTCCATGGATGGTCTAGAGAACAATGCTGTTGTCCACATTTGTATCTGGGATTGGGAACAGATGATGGAGACCAAAGAAGTGGTGCGTCAATTTTTAGAAGAAAGAGGCGTGCAGAATATCACTATTGAAGTGGATAGCAGTCAAAGCAATCATGCGCAACATAAGCGGAGGGTGAGAGAATTAGAGCAGAAGCATGGGCATCATCATTAGAAAAACGACCTCGCTAGAGGTCGTTTTGTTATCCTATTCATTCCTTGTACTTTCCCTCAAGGTCAGTCTGGTTCCCAGCATGGTCAGGCTAGGGATTTTGCGACCGTGTAGAACTTCCTTGTTAAGAATATCCATACCTGCTCGGCCCATTTCCTCGGTATAGACGGTAATGCTAGAAAGAGGAGGATAGACCTGCTTGGTCAGGCTAGTGTCGTTAAAAGAAATGAGGCTGACGCGGTCTGGTAGGCTGATTCCAGCTTCTTGGAGAGCACGGAGGGTGCCGATGGCTAAACTATCGCTGGCAGCGAAAAAGGCTGGTGGGAGTTGTTCTCCTAGCTTGTGAATGGCCTCCTTCATCAAGTCATAGCCAGACTGGGCAGTAAAGCTCCCTTGAAAGACCAGTTCTTCATGGTAGATTCCTTTTGCTTGGGTAATGTCTTTGAAATTTTCTAGCCGCTTATCCTCAATGATTTCTTCTTGGTCGGTTGTTTCCTCAAGGCCTGTTAGAATGCCAATCCGATCCAGTCCCTGACTGAGGAAATGGTCTACAACTTGTTTCACAGCAGTGTAAAAGTCCGTAATAATGCAGGTATGTCCCAATGAAAGTGTATCGCTGTCTAAAAAGACCAGGGGTTTTTGGTATTCTTCAAAGGCAGAAATCTGAGCTCGGCTGAACTTTCCAATACAGAGTATACCGATTACTTCCTCGCTCAGTGTAAAAGGATGGTCATTAAAATAGCGCAAGATATCATAGTCCAACTCTTGGGCTCTTTTTTCAATACCGAGACGAATCTGATAATAATAGAGGTCGTCCAACTCCCCTTGTTCGCTGACCCATTGGATAATGGCAATCTTTTGCTTGGGTTTGTGGGATTCGCCTGTCTTGAGGTGCTTAGTATAGCCCAGCTCTTCAGCAATGGTTAATATACGGTGTCTGGTTTCTTCTGTAACAGATAGACTCTGGTCGCGATTGAGGACACGAGATACGGTCGCGATAGAGACAGAGGCTAGCTGTGCGATGTCTTTTAAGGTAGCCATAAATCCTCCTCCTTTTAGGTTAGTATATCATATTTTTCTGCTTTTTACTGATAGTTTAGTAAAAGTTTAGTAAAAAGGATTGACCTTGGTAAATCCCTTGGATACAATAGAAGAAAACGATTACACGTTAAGGTGACTTAACGACAGTCAAAGGAGAATTTATATGACACAACATCTTACTGCTGAAGCCCTTCGCAAAGACTTTCTTGCCGTTTTTGGTCAAGAAGCAGACCAAACTTTCTTTTCACCAGGTCGTATCAATCTGATTGGTGAACACACAGACTACAACGGTGGGCACGTTTTTCCGGCGGCTATTTCCTTGGGAACTTATGGGGCGGCTCGCAAACGTGACGACCAAGTTTTGCGTTTCTACTCAGCCAACTTTGAGGACAAGGGTATCATTGAAGTGCCTCTTGCTGACCTCAAATTTGAAAAAGAGCACAGCTGGACCAACTATCCAAAAGGGGTTCTTCATTTCTTGCAAGAAGCTGGACATGTCATTGACAAAGGGTTTGATTTTTATGTTTATGGGAATATCCCAAATGGTGCAGGCTTGTCCTCTTCAGCATCCTTGGAACTTTTGACGGGGGTTGTGGCAGAGCATCTCTTTGGTTTAAAACTAGATCGTTTGGATTTGGTTAAAATCGGAAAACAAACAGAAAATAACTTTATCGGAGTCAACTCTGGTATCATGGACCAATTTGCCATCGGTATGGGTGCTGACCAACGTTCTATTTACCTGGATACCAACACTTTGGAGTACGACTTGGTGCCTCTTGATTTGAAGGACAATGTTGTTGTCATCATGAACACCAACAAACGCCGTGAACTAGCGGACTCTAAATACAATGAACGCCGTGCTGAGTGTGAAAAAGCAGTGGAAGAATTGCAAGTTGCCTTGGAGATTCAGACCTTGGGTGAGTTGGATGAGTGGGCCTTTGACCAATACAGCTATCTGATTAAAGACGAAAATCGTTTGAAACGTGCTCGCCATGCTGTGCTTGAAAACCAACGTACCCTTAAAGCTCAAGTAGCCCTTCAAGCAGGTGATTTGGAAACATTTGGTCGCTTGATGAATGCATCTCACGTTTCTTTGGAGCATGACTATGAAGTAACTGGCTTGGAATTGGATACCCTTGTTCACACTGCTTGGAATCAGGAAGGTGTTTTGGGTGCTCGTATGACAGGAGCAGGTTTTGGTGGCTGTGCCATTGCCTTGGTGCAAAAAGATGCTGTTGAGGCCTTTAAAGAAGCTGTAGGCAAGCACTACGAGGAAGTCGTTGGATATGCTCCAAGCTTCTATATCGCTGAAGTTGCAGGTGGCACTCGCGTTTTAGACTAGGAGAGAAGTAAATGGACGCTGTAATATTTGATTTAGATGGCTTATTAGCTGATACTGAGGTCATTTCTCTAAAAGTTTATCAAGAATTGCTTAAAGATTTTGGAATTCCTTTCACAGAAGAAACATATTCTAGAGAATACAGTGGACATAGGGAAGAGGAGAATGTTCAACGATTTTTAGATACCTATGATTTACCTTGGAACTTTGACCAAACCTTGGAAAAAGTTTATGAACTGGAAGCTCGAATATTAGCCAAAGGTGTAAATTTAAAAAAAGGTGCTAAAAATTTGCTTGCTTTTTTGCAAAGAGAAGGTATTCCAATCGCTCTAGCAACTTCAAGTGTTGAATCTAGAGCTAGAATGATTTTGGATAGTAATGGTATACTGTCCCTATTTGACCATCTAGTTTTTGCAAAAGATGTAAAGCGAAGCAAACCTTACCCTGATATATTTTTAAAGGCCTGTAGTGATTTGAATGTTTTACCAGAGAATTGCTTAGTATTAGAGGATAGTGAAGCAGGGATTGAAGCAGCCTATAGAGCTGGGATACCAGTTATTTGTATTCCAGACTTGAAAATGCCAGCACAGTCTTTCTTAAATAAAACAGAACAAGTTTTTCAGGATTTAGATGCTGTCAGAGACTATTTAGAAAGTAAGAAGGAGGTTTTCTAGTGACCTTAGTAGAAAAATTTGTTACCAAAGTCATTGCAGAAAGTACCTTTGAAGAGTTGGATCGTATCTATCTGACCAATCGCGTTTTAGCACTGGTGGGAGATGGTGTTTTGGAAGTTGAGACTGACCCAGATAACTTGATTGACCTTAAAGATCAGCTTGTTGAGGAAGCCGTTTGCATGGAAACGATTGAAGATAGTCTGGCTGCGCGCGAAATTCTCGGTGCTGACCTCATGGACTTGGTAACGCCGTGTCCGAGTCAGGTCAATCGTGACTTTTGGGCAACCTATGCCCAGTCACCAGAGCAGGCGATTACGGACTTCTACCAACTTAGTCAGAAAAATGACTACATCAAACTCAAGGCCATTGCTAAAAATATTGCTTATCGTGTACCGTCTGATTACGGAGAGCTTGAGATTACCATCAACCTCTCTAAGCCTGAAAAGGATCCAAAGGAGATTGCGGCAGCCAAGTTGGTGCAAGCTAGCAATTATCCCCAGTGTCAGCTCTGTATAGAGAACGAAGGCTACCATGGTCGGGTCAACCACCCAGCTCGCAGCAATCACCGCATTATCCGTTTCGAAATGGCGGGTCAGGAGTGGGGCTTCCAGTATTCGCCCTATGCTTATTTTAATGAGCACTGTATTTTCTTAGACGGCCAGCACCGTCCCATGGCCATTAGTCGTCAGAGTTTTGAGCGCCTGCTGGCGATTGTAGAGCAATTTCCAGGCTATTTTGCGGGCTCAAATGCCGACCTACCGATTGTGGGAGGCTCTATTCTGACTCATGATCACTATCAAGGAGGCCGTCACGTATTTCCTATGGAATTGGCTCCTTTGCAAAAGACTTTCCGATTTGCTGGTTTTGAACAAGTCAAGGCTGGGATTGTCAAGTGGCCTATGTCAGTGCTGCGTTTGACTTCGGATTCCAAAGAGGATTTGATCAACTTGGCTGATAAGATTTTGCAGGAATGGCGCCAGTATTCAGATTCTGAAGTGCAGATTTTGGCAGAAAGTAATGGAACACCACACCATACTATTACACCCATTGCCCGTAAACGCGATGGACAGTTTGAATTGGACTTGGTCTTGCGGGATAATCAGACATCGCAAGAGCATCCTGATGGCATCTATCATCCCCACAAGGATGTCCAACATATCAAGAAGGAAAATATCGGCTTGATTGAGGTCATGGGCTTGGCTATCCTGCCACCACGTCTGAAAGCAGAAGTGGAGCAAGTTGCCAGCTATCTTGTAGGCGATGATGAAGCAGTTGCCTCTTATCATCAGGAATGGGCAGACCAGCTCAAAGATCAACATCCGGACCTAGCGGATAAAGAAAAAGCCCTTGAAATCGTCAAGGACTCTGTAGGCGCTATCTTTGCGCGTGTTCTGGAAGACGCAGGGATTTACAAGCAGACGGAACAAGGACAGGCAGCCTTTATGCGCTTTGTAGAGCAGATTGGAATTTTACCAGACTAGGAGCTTTCTCCTTGCACAGTCCTATAAAAAGTAGTATCATAGTGTCGTTTGAACTATCAGGAGGAAACGATGAAAGATTTTCATTTTGACGCTATATCTGCCTTTGAAAATTACGAAATTGAACAAATGAGAGATGGTCATGTTGTGGTGACGACAAAAGTAGTGGACTCGTCGCTCAACTATTATGGCAATGCCCATGGTGGCTATCTCTTTACCCTTTGTGACCAGATCAGTGGTTTGGTGGTTATCTCGCTGGGGCTTGATGGAGTGACACTCCAATCCTCTATCAACTACCTCAAGGCAGGAAAACTTGACGATGTACTGACCATTAAAGGAGAATGTGTCCATCAAGGTCGCACAACCTGTGTCGTGGATGTGGATATTACCAATCAAGAAGGCAGAAATGTCTGCAAGGCAACCTTTACCATGTTTGTCACAGGCCAGCGGTCAGAAGACAGACAGGTAAGGATATAAAGATAAATGAGTAGGAAAAATATATTCTACTCATTTTAAATTTATAAGAGTAGTAAAATACCAAGCTAATGGTTATGTTTCTGTGGTATAATACTAAGTATGAATATTGAACAAACGAAAAAAATTATTCTACAACCATTCACTAAATGGACAGGCGGTAAACGACAATTATTACCTATCATAAAAGAACTTATGCCTGAAACGTATAATGATTATTATGAACCTTTTATCGGAGGGGGGGCATTATTTTTTGATATAGCTCCTGAAAGGGCTGTTATTAATGATTATAATTCTGAGTTAACCAACTGTTATCAACAAATCAAGGATAATCCTCAGGAGTTAATTGACTTATTGAAGTATCATCAGGAAAATAATTCAAAAGATTATTACTTACAATTACGATCAGCTGATCGTGATGATAGAATAAACAATATGTCCGATGTCCAAAGAGCTGCTCGAATTCTATATATGCTAAGAGTCGATTTTAATGGCTTATATCGAGTGAATTCTAAAAATCAATTCAATGTACCATACGGTAGCTATAAGAATCCTAAAATTGTTGATGAAGAGCTAATATTTGCTATTTCAGATTATCTAAATAACAATCTAATAGAAATTAGAACGGGCGATTTTGAGGATGCACTCTTAAATGTTCAAAAAGGAGATTTTATTTATTTCGATCCTCCGTATATTCCATTATCTGATACAAGTGCTTTTACATCGTACACTCATGAAGGTTTTTCTTATGATGATCAAGTTAGATTAAGAGATACATTTAGGAGACTAAGTGATGCAGGTGCTTATGTTATGTTGTCAAATTCATCGAGTCATTTAGTAGAGGAATTATATCGAGATTTTAATATCCATTATGTAGAGGCTATACGAACAAATGGAGCTAAGTCTTCAAGTCGAGGAAAAATTTCTGAAATTATAGTTACAAATTATGAAAATTAACGAATATAAGTATGGGGGTGTTTTAATGACAAAACCATACTATAATAAAGACAAAATGATTCTTGTTCATGCAGATACGTTTAAATTATTATCAAAAATGAAACCAGAGAGTATGGATATGATCTTTGCTGACCCACCATATTTTTTAAGTAATGGTGGAATATCTAATTCAGGGGGACAAGTTGTTTCTGTTGATAAAGGAGATTGGGATAAGATTTCTTCCTTTGAGGAAAAGCACGAATTCAATCGTAAATGGATACGTTTAGCAAAAGAAGTTTTGAAACCTAATGGGACTATATGGATTTCAGGGAGTCTGCATAATATTTACTCAGTTGGAATGGCATTAGAGCAAGAAGGTTTTAAAATTCTAAATAATATTACTTGGCAGAAAACAAACCCTGCCCCCAACTTATCTTGTCGTTATTTTACTCATTCTACTGAAACTATTTTATGGGCAAGAAAAAACGATAAAAAAGCTCGTCATTATTACAATTACGATTTGATGAAAGAGCTAAATGATGGTAAGCAAATGAAAGATGTTTGGACAGGAGCCTTGACGAAAAAAGCTGAGAAATGGGCTGGAAAGCATCCAACACAAAAACCAGAATATTTATTGGAACGTATAATTTTGGCTTCTACTAAAGAAGGAGACTATATTTTAGACCCGTTTGTGGGAAGTGGTACAACAGGAGTGGTTGCTAAACGCTTAGGTAGAAGATTTATAGGCATTGATGCTGAAAAAGAATATTTAAAAATTGCAAAACAAAGAATTGAAAGAGAATCTTATGCTTCAAACAGGTGAATATGCTACATACAAGGAATTTGGAATTGATTTAATTCAAAAGCTAGATGAAGAGGGCTTCACAAAAGCTATTCAAAATAAGGAACTACCAAAATCAAAATTTTTAGAGACTCCGCAAGGTATTATCTTAAAATATTATGGATTTAAAGCCACAGCATCTAGTACAAAAAGTCGTTTGAAGAGAACTTCATATGACTGTTTAATTCAGTATCGGGATGAAGATGTAAAATTTGAAACAATTTGTCAAGAAATCATAAGAAAATGCCTAGAAACAAAAAATGAAGTCAGTTTAGTAAAGAACGTTATTTATATATTTTTGAAAACTATAGCAAAACATCCTTTAACTAGTATTAATATTATTTTAAAAGATTATTTTATATATGATGGAAAATTGAGTAAAATATCAGAAGCAAAAATGAATAACTTTAATTATGAAGTTATA
>CAUUXT010000022.1:0-9686 GCA_963549015.1 uncultured Streptococcus sp. | reverse complement strand
GAACATAATCTACAAAGTCCTTCCCATCCTTGTCAAACTCTACCACCGCGAAAAATTGATCATGGTAAAAGAAAAACTTATAATGATTCTCAAAAGCCTGACGCAACCACTTCTTTTTGGCTAAAATTGATTTCATAGGATAATCATCAACTGCTGGAACCCAGAGAGGATTCCGATGAACATGTGATAACATCAAGTCCCCCATATGGATCATCGTATCTTTCCCCTGTTTGAGCAAGATAATACTGTGGCCATTGCTGTGACCACTTGTGTGAATCATTTGGATTTCTGGAATGACATTGATATACTCTAAGAAAGTCGTCACCTGATCTTGAATCGGTTCCCAATTTTCTCTCAGATAAGTTCCCCGCATTCGATCATTAGGGTTTCTCATCTCATACCATTCGACATCATTCACAATAATCTTGGCGTTTGGATACTTGGAAACCAGCTTCCCTTGATCATTCACATACGTCAAGCCACCAGAATGATCGTGGTGCATATGTGTCATCAGCACGATGTCAATGTCTTCAGGCGATAGTCCTAAAAGAGCTAAACTTTCTTCTACCCGACTTTCAGACAAGATTCCTAAGTTACGCCTTTGTTTATCGGATAATTTTGCTGTATCAAAACTTGCATCTATCAAGTAATTTTTACCCTTGTACTGGATCAAAATAGGATCCGTCAATTCTGCCATCATATTAGCATCATTTGTTGGGTAGTAACGAGACCACACAACTTTCGGAACCGGACCAAAAAGAGTCCCTGCATCCGTCAATTTATCGGCTCCACGTAGCCATGTCAGTTTCATATCATGAAATTGATATTCCTGTAAGGTGAGTTCTGCCATGCTTTACTCCTTTATCCATTGGGCTGCTATTCTTTTACGAATCGAATCCCCAGATTTTCCATAGATTTCAATCGTTTTGGCATCCTTTAGATAACGGTCTATGGGGATGTCATCCAAGGTTTGAAGAGGTCCAATTAATCTAATAATTTCCTCAGAAATCTCAATTGCTACTTTTGTCGTATAAAGTTTTATCTGAGATACAAAGAGAGAATCCGCCTTCATCCTGTCCTTGTAGGAGGCAAAGTAAGATTCAGCCGCACACAGCTTAGTATACAAGTCTGCAAATTGATGTTGATAGACTGTCGCATCGATTAATCGTTTCCCAAATCCTCTTTTGACCTTTACAAAAGCCAGACCTTTTTCAAAAGCTCCCTCAGAGATACCAATAGAGATTGCGCTTAATCCTAGCTGTAATTTTTTGATAATATCATTTAACTGAGTTTCCCCATTTAAAGTCAATCCTAGCAGACTATCTTCTGGCAATATGACCTGGTCAAAAGTTACCGAATTCACAGGTAAACCCTGTAAACCAGGTTTTGCTATATCATCTCCAAAAGCAACCCCCGGTCGAGTCGTATCAACAATGAAAAATCCATATCCATCTTCTCCGTTAGTTTCCTGAACCTTGGCTAAGATTAACAAAATATCTGTATAGCGGCAATTTGATACAATTGACTTTTTCCCAGTTAAAGACCAACCTGCCTCTGTTTTCCTTGCGGTTGTTGCAATAACCTCCAAGCTTTCCATCAATTTTCCTTCGGAAAATCCCAAGCCAGCTAAGATTTCTCCCCTTACTAATGGTTCTACATAACGCGATTTTTGTTCCTGACTTCCATATCGTAAAATAGGATAGATACCATAACATGCCTGAGTTAGCAGAACAGCAGAAAAAGCAGGGAAATCTTTTGAAATCAAGCGAATAAAGGTCAAAAACTCGGTTCTCAAAACAGAATCTTGACTATCTAAAAGCAAGGAAAAGATATCAAATCGCTCAATAAACTGATAAAGCAATTCTCTAGGGAACTGTTGTTCATCCTCACGAGACTTGAAATAGTCCCGAATCAACACTTTCACGTCTGCCTTCAATTCTCGCGCCAGCACGTCATTATAGGTCATCACATTCACCTCAGCTTAGTTGTCAGAAAACGGTTGGTAATAATCTTTCAACAATTCTTCATATATATAAGACTCTACTTCATTGTAGGAGTTTTTATAAGGTCTACAAAACCAAATATTAAATGGAATAGGATCCTTGAATCTAACCGCCTTAAAACGACTCTTGTCCACAAAATATTCAACCGGCCTTGGTAAAAGAGCAATCAAATCTGTCTGATGAGTTGATTCAACTAGGAAGTCCCAAGTAGAGGAAAGATAAGCAAATTTAGCCTCAATTCGTTGTGAACGAAGTTTTTCTATCACTAAATCATAAGTCGTAAATGTTTTGTTGAAGGTTGCCAATTCATAACCAGCAATATCAGACCATTCCAACAAGCTTTTCTGAGCCAGCGGATGATCCTTATCCATATAAGCAACGTATTCATCCAATTGAATGATATGTTGTTCATATTTTTTAGCATCCAGGCTCGTAGGCTCTATCAGAATAGAGAGATTCAAATCTCCATCAACCATTTTTTGACGAATTTCCTTCCCTCCACCTTCCATAACCTGGATATGGATATGAGGATTATTTTTCAGAAAATGAGGCAAGGCACTAGCAAAATAAACTCGTAAAATCAAGGACGGAATACCAAAATTAATGGTGCCTTTTTGCTTTTGAGCTTCTATATGGATCATGGAAAGCATTTCTTCATGTCGATTCACAATCTCGGTCGCATAACGATAAATTTTGCGTCCCGCCTCTGTTAAACTTTCTAATCTTCCATTCTTGCGATTGAATAATTGAACCCCTTCAGCTGCTTCAAAATTTGTCACAAATTGACTCAAGGCTGATTGACTAATGTGAATCTTCTTTGCAGCAATGGAAAGGTTGCATCCGCATTCTATGATATTGATGAAATAGTTCATTTGGATAATATCCACTTACCCATCACCTAGCTTTCCTTCACTGTTTTAGTAAGTCAATTAGACAACTATTCTAGTGTTTGATAGTTGTCTACTGACTTTTTATCGAAATAACATTTCGAATACTTCATTTTAATGTTGTATATAAAGCGCTTACAATGCTATCTAGTTTATATCATAACACACTAAGTAGAAAATAGCTCTTTTTTTGCTTAAATCGGCATTGTTTTTAGGTCTTCTGAGACAATGACTTCCCCAGCTGTTTTTTCAAGAACTTCTTCTAATGTCACACCAGGAGCCAACTCTTTCAATAAGAACTTACCATCTTTGAATCCAAAAACAGCTAAATCAGTAATAACGAGATCTAACACTCCCTTAGCTGAAAGTGGCAAGGTACATTCTTTCAACAACTTGGATTCCCCATCAGCAGTTGTGTGTTGAATAGCCCCGATTACACGCTTAGCACCTACCAATAAGTCCATTGCGCCACCCATACCAGGAGCAAATTTCCCTGGGATAATCCAGTTGGCAATGCTACCATCTTGGCTGACTTCTAGCGCTCCCAGAACGGTTGCATCCACATGTCCACCACGAATAATGGCAAAGGAAGTTTGTAGATCAAACAAGGCTGCTCCAGGCAACAATGTGATAGGAGCTCCACCAGAGTTCGCTAAATTGGCATTATAGGTGTCCTTAGTTGGTGTTTCTCCAAATCGAAGGGCGCCATTTTCTGCCTGCAAAATAACATTTACTCCTTCCGGAATATAATCAGCAGAAGCGTTTGGAATCCCAAATCCAAGATTGACCACATCTCCATCTTTAAATTCAAGCGCTACACGTCTTGCGATAATTTCTTTTGATTTCATTTTACTTCACCCCCGCCAGTTTTTTTGTCTCTGTCCACAAGTCTCCCATCATCTGATGATGCTCTTGTGGTGTCAATCCTTGAACGACATAGTCAACTAGGATACCAGGGATGTAAATATCATTTGGATCAATTTCCCCGACTTCAACCAACTCGTTTGTCTCAACAATGACTGTATCAGCCGCTAGAGCGAGTTGAAGAGAGATGTTTTTAGTAGTCCCATCTAGATAAAGATTACCATATTTATCAGCCTTAGTAGCTTTAATCAAGGCAATATCAATCTTCAATGGATCATAAATCAAATATTCTTTTCCATTTCGAGTTACTTTTTCGTGCTCATCTTCAAGAATTGTTCCTACACCTGTTGGCGTTAAAACTGCTCCAAGACCTGCACCTGCAGCATGTAAGCGTTCTACGACAGTTCCCATCGGAGTGAACTCCACTTTCATGGTTCCTGAGAAATAATCATGCTGAGCAGCAGCAGATGTTCCTACATGGGCCGCAATATACTTTGTGACCTGATGATTTTCACAAAGACGACCAACTCCAACTTCCTTACCTGGTTGAGAGGTTACAACAGACACCAAGGTCAAATCTTGCTGGTTTTGACGAACTAGTTCCTCAATTAACTCAAATGGTTCTCCCACTCCAAGAAATCCAGAAATACCAACTTTATCTCCTGAATGAATCAAGGAAATAGCTTCAGACAATGTTACAACTTTCATAACCTATCTCCTCTCTTATTTACGTCGAAAGACAGCTTTGCGTTTTTCAACAAAAGCGCGCATTCCTTCTACCTTATCTTCTGTTGAGAAGAGTAGAGCTTCCGCTTCTGTTTCCAAACGAATAGCATTTTTCAGAGGGAGTTCTGAGCCAACTTGGATAATATGTTTAGCTTTTTCAACTGCTAGCGGTGCATTTTTCATAATCGCTGCTGCTAGCTCTTCTGCCGCAGGCAATAGTTCTTCTGCTGCTACCAACTTGTTAAGAATTCCAAGATCGTATGCTTCTTGTCCTTTAACCATTCTAGCAGTGAAGATTAATTCCTTTGTTTTACTAGTACCAATCAAACGAGACATTCTTTGGGTACCTGCAAAACCAGGAATGATTCCCAAGCCGACTTCAGGGAAGCCAACCATTGTCTTGTCATAGCCGATTCGGATATCAGTTGAAAGAGCTAATTCTAAACCGCCTCCCAAAGCATAACCATTCAATACTGAAATAGTTGGCTGAGTCAATTCAGATAAGCGGGTAAAGGTGTCGTTCGCATAGGTCATGTATTCATGAGCCTGAATTGGAGACATTTGGTCCATCTCTTTAATGTCTGCTCCCGCGACAAATGCTTTCTCTCCTTGACCGGTCACAATGACAACACGAATGTCCTCGCTTGCTTCAATTTGGTCTAAAGCGAGATTCAAATCCTTTAAGACTTCTGAACTTAAAGCGTTCAAAGCCGATGGACGGTTAATTGTTAGATAGCCAAGACCATTCTTAACCTCTAATAAAACAGTTTTACTCATTGTTCTGCTCCTACTTGATTTATTTTGAGTACAGAGTACAGCGTCAACAAATACCAGCACAAAATGTAAGAGCTTACATTTTCATCATAAACCTTTTTCCCCCATCCGTCTACTTAATCTTTATTTATAAACCTATAAGTTCAGCTTATAGGATATAGTCATCCAATCCATCCTTAAAGTCTTAGAAAAAATAAAAATACCTTATCAAGCCCTTTTAGAGAAAGACACTTGATAAGGTATGTAACTATGAGATCGGATCAAAATCTCATTTTGTAATCGTAATATTGAAAAAGAGGAAATGACGTTCAGTTTTCTAATAACTAACGTTCAACGATGAGGGCTGTTCCCATCCCTCCTCCGATACAGAGAGTAGCTAAACCAGTTTTAGCATCACGTTTCATCATCTCATGTACCAGAGTCACTAGGATACGGCAACCTGAAGCCCCAATTGGGTGACCAAGAGCAATCGCGCCACCATTGACATTGACAATATCTGTGTTAAAGCCAAGTGTTTTACCAACCGCACAAGCCTGAGCAGCAAAGGCTTCATTTGACTCGATCAAGTCAAGATCCTCAACTGTCAAATTACCTTTTTCAAGAGCTTTACGGGTCGCATAAATCGGTCCACAACCCATAATCTTAGGATCTAAACCTGCACTTGCATACGAACGAATGCGCGCAATGACTGGAAGCCCCAATTCTTCGGCTTTTTCAGCACTCATGACCAAGACAGCTGCAGCTCCATCATTGATACCTGAGGCATTTCCCGCTGTAACAGAACCGTCTTTTTTGAAAACAGGACGCAGCTTAGACAGACTCTCCAAGCTAGCATCTTTTCTAGGAAATTCATCTGTATCAAAGACGATAGGATCGCCTTTACGTTGAGGGATGACCACCGGAACAATCTCTTCCTTAAAACGTCCAGATTCTATAGCCGCCACTGCTCGTTTTTGTGATTCCAAAGCAAGCGCATCTTGATCATCCCGGCTAATACCATATTCTTCGGCCACATTCTCAGCTGTAATTCCCATATGGTATTCGTTAAAGGCATCAGACAAACCGTCCTTAATCATGGTATCTACCACTTTCGAATCTCCCATACGGCCACCCCAACGGAAGCTTGGCAAAACATATGGAGCCTGGCTCATGTTTTCTGCACCACCAGCCACGACAATATCTGCATCTCCGCACTGAATCGCTTGAGCAGCTAACTGCACTGCCTTCAAACCGGAACCACAAACCTTGTTAATGGTAAAGGCTGGTGTAAATTCAGGAAGCCCAGCATGAATACTCATTTGGCGAGCCACGTTTTGGCCTAAACCTGCGCCTAGGACATTCCCCATAATCACTTCATCTACCTGCTCTGGTTTAATATTCGCTTTTTCCAAAGCACTCTTAATTACCAAAGATCCCAAATCAACAGCAGAAACATTCTTCAAGCTCCCACCAAAGGAACCTAAAGGTGTTCGCACTGCCGAAACAATAACTACGTCTTTCATGACTACCTCCATCAGTGTCTAGTAAGTAAAGAAGCCTTCTTTTGTCTTCCGTCCCAATTTTCCTGCTTCGACCATTTTCTTAAGAAGAGGGGCAGGACGGTATTTTTGATCACCAAACCCTTGGTTTAGGACGCCCATAATAGCCAAACAAACATCCAATCCAATCAAGTCAGCAAGAGCCAAAGGTCCAATAGGATGATTTGCACCAAGTTTCATCGCTTCATCGATTTCCTCGGCACTAGCCACTCCTTCACCTAGAATGTAAATGGCTTCATTGATCATAGGAATCAAAATTCTGTTCACAACAAAACCATAAGAATCTTTAACATCAACTGGTGTTTTACCAATTTTCACTGTCAATTCACGAACCGCCTGAACCACTTCTTCTGAAGTCTGCAAGGCCTTAATAACCTCTACAAGTTTCATGATTGGGGCAGGATTAAAGAAGTGCATTCCAATCACGCGCTCCTGATGTTTGGTAGCAGCAGCTATATCCGTGATTGACAAAGAGGATGTGTTTGATGCTAAGATAGTTTTAGGATCTGTCAATTCATCCAATTGTTTGAAAATATTCAACTTAATCTCACGGTTCTCAGTTGCAGCTTCAATCACCAATTGGACTTGTTTCGCATCTTCATATGAAATAGATGGAAGCAAATTGGCCAATACCTGATCCTTCTCATCCGCAGACATCCGTCCTTTTTCAACTGAACGTTCCAATTGTTTTGTGATATTATTCAAGCCTCTTTGAACAAATTCTTCTTTAATATCGTTTAAGTAAACTGTAAAACCAGCCTGAGCAAATACTTGAGCAATTCCGCTTCCCATTTGACCAGAACCAATAATCATCACCTTAGATATCATTATTTTCTCCTTCTTATTTTACAAAAATCCATTGCATGAAGCAAGAACGATTGAACAGAAATCCTTCAATCGTCCTCCTGACATTAAACAAAGGCACCTAGTCCAGTAATCTCACGACCAACAATCAAGGCATTTACTTCGTGTGAACCTTCATAGGTATAGATTGATTCAGCATCTGCAAAGAAACGTGCAACGTCTGTTTCGAGTGTAATACCATTACCTCCGCAAGTTTCACGAGCAAGGGCAACTGTTTCACGCATCACCAAGGAATTGTGCATCTTAGCAAGAGCAGAGTTAAGCATCAATTCATTCCCTTTCTCTTGCATCTCAGCAATACGAGTTGAATAAGCAATAACTGCTACAGCATTTGCTTGCATACGAGCCAATTTTTCTTGAACAATTTGGAATTTGGCAATTGGACGTTTGAACTGTTCACGATCTTTAGCATATTTAAGAGCTGCTACATAAGATCCACAAGTCACTCCCATAGCAATGTGAGCAACGTCCGCACGAGTGAAGGTCAAGATACGGGCTACATCACCAAAACCATTGATATTTACCAAACGGTCTGAATCTGGAACCTCTACATTCTTCATAGTAATATGGCCATTGCGGACACAACGAAGAGCAATCTTATGTGGGATTGGTTCCGCATGATATCCAGGAGCTCCCTTACGAACGATAAAGCATTTCACCTTGCCATCCGCAACATCACGAGCAAATACAGGAACGACATCCGCAGTATCTGAACCACCAATCCAGCGTTTTTCACCATTTAGAATCCACTTGTCTCCAACACGTTCTGCAGTAGTTGCAAGTCCTCCAGCAATATCAGAACCTGAAAGAGGTTCAGTCAAAGCGAAGCAACCTTGCCAATCAAATGCAGCTAGTTTTGGAAGAAATTCTTTTTGTTGACGCTCATCACCACCCAAGAGAATTGTGTTGTAGCAAAGTCCGCCATGAACGGTGTAGAATGTTGCCATAGAAGCATCGAAGCGAGCAAGTTCAAGATACAAGAAAGCAATATAAAGTTCAGATGGTTTCCAGCTACCCTCACGTCCTTCAAACAATTTTGGATTGTTCATAATTTGAGCGCCCTTAGCCACAGCATAGAATTCTTCAAAAGGAAAATCAGGTTTTTCCCAGTATTCATTAATAACCGGACGGAGATGTTTCTCAATCAAACGGCGAGTTTCTTGTAAAACCTCCGCTTCACCTAAAGTTAGACCATCCGCATAGTGAAAAAGGTCCTCAGGATATAGTTCGCGTAAAATTTCTTCTTTTGTTGCCATAGTCATGACTCCTTTATTTGTTATAAGAGCGCTTACATTTTTGTATTCGCTATTTGTTGACAACCCCATTCTATCCCTTAGGGTATTATTTTGTCTACTTAATAAATATAAACACCCCTATAAGTTCAGATTATAGGGGCTGATTCTGACTGTTTTATCAAGGATTTCCTCGTTTTTCTACTTACTTATAGGCACAAGAAAAAGTGGTTTACAAATCAGTAAACCACTCTTATTAGTTATTTCAATTTTATGATTCTTTTACTTCGAGCAAACCAACTTCACCATCTTCTCGACGATACAAAACATTAGTTGTTTGATCTTCTACATCTACATAGATAAAGAAATCATGTCCCAATAAATCCATTTGAAGAAGCGCTTCTTCTAAATCCATTGGCTTCAGATCAATTTGTTTTGAACGAACGACTTTGGGTTGCACAACATCTGCATCTTCAACTAGGTCATCTGTAAAGAGTTGACTTGTCGCAACTTTATTTTTATTCTTACGTTCGATTTTAGTCTTATTTTTACGAATCTGACGTTCAATTTTATCTGTTACAAGATCGATAGAACCATACATATCTTGAGAAACATCTTCTGCACGAAGAGTAATAGATCCAAGTGGAATTGTTACTTCAACCTTTGCTGTTTTCTCACGGTAAACTTTCAAATTCACACGTGCATCCAACTCTTGCTCTGGTTGGAAATACTTTTCGATCTTTTCGAGTTTAGAAACTACATAATCACGAATTGCTTCTGTTACTTCTAGGTTTTCAC
>CAUUXT010000021.1:0-9914 GCA_963549015.1 uncultured Streptococcus sp. | reverse complement strand
ATTTATCGTTGCAACCAACTCTGAAGAACCCAATAAAACCAGTGTATTGGGGGTGATATTGCTTGTTATAATATCTCTACTTTTATACTTTTCATACGAGGTGCTATAACGAATACTGTTATCCTTGACTTTATAATAATCATCAATCTTCTTGACATACGTCACATTTAAAAGGGCAAGCGTCGCAATTACGAGCACAAGCGATAGTAAAAATGCTTTTAATTTAATCATCTCGTTTTATCCTATCCCTTCAATCTGGCAGACTTCTTTTCAATCTTTTATCTCTTTAAAATCGTAAGCAAGATTTTATAGGGTTCACCTGAAAAGATAAAGAAACCAACCATAACCAAATTCATGGTCACAAACCAACTTAGTAGCTTATACCATTTTTTGTTTTTATTTTTCTTATAAAAATTGCTTTTCTTTTGATACACTTCAAATCCAGCCATCAAAATCCCATGGTAAAAACCATAGACAATGTAGCTAACACTAAGACCATGCCAAAAACCCATGACCAACATATTGACCATATAGGCATAGGTTGCATTGTGTAGTCTATTTTTAAACCATTTTTTCCTGATAACCTGCATCAATACTCTTGAAAATACAAAATCTCTCAACCAGGTAGACAAGGTGATATGCCATCTAGTCCAGAAATCCTTGATATCGACACTCAAGAAAGGTTTGTTAAAGTTCATCGGTGTCTGAATACCTAGAATATTACTACTTCCAACGGCCATTAGACTATAGCCTGCAAAGTCGAAGAACAGATACAAGGTATAGAGGTACATATACTTGATTGAATAAACGACTGTGCCAGTATTATTTAGAGCGAGTAACATCTGGTAAACATAGGTTGATAAAACAACCTTGTAAAGAAGGCCTAGAACGATCCGATACACACCGTCCCCTGCTAACTCTAGATACTCTTTTCGGGGCATGACCTCGTTTATCTCTTTTAAAAATCTCCTACTCCGATCAATTGGACCAGCACTAACTGTTGGGAAAAAGAGCAAAAACTGTAGATAATCTTTTACACTGACTTTTTCTTTGATCAAGCCATCTGATATCTCTAGCATGATCTGAATGGTCTTAAAGGACATGTAAGAAATTCCAATAAAGGCCAACAAATGCAGAGAAGTCAGGGCAAAGACTTTATTGATTACTAAAGGAAGAATGGAAAGGAAAACCAGTGGTTTCAGCCGCTTTGCTTCTATCCTCTGTGCTAGAAAAACCAAAAAATATTGATAAATGACAAAGGCAAGCAAATAGACCATCATCGCTCGACTCTTACCATAGATAGCTCCTGCAAATAAGAGGGAGAGCATCAAAATATAGTAGTCCTTACGTTTTTCAAAAAAGTTTACCACAAAACCAATCAGTAAAACTACAAATAAGAGAAGGAAAAACTCATTCCCCTCGAAATAATTCATACCAGCTAGACTCCTTTACATTATCATCCCTCCTACAGCAAACTTTCCGATTTGCTAATTGAGGGACCTTTCTTTATTATAGCATATTTCTAAAAAGAAGCTTTACTCTTCTTGCATTTCGGTGAGAAAACAAAAAGGAGTCCCGTTGGGCTCCTTCCATTTATTTATGACTTAATTTCTTGGTCAAGAAATCTCCCAAGAACTGGATCGTAAAGATAATCAAGATGATAATGATGGTTGCTAAGATAGTCACATCGTGATTGTAACGGTTGAAGCCATAGGCAATGGCCACGTTACCGATACCACCAGCACCAACTGCTCCCGCCATAGCTGTTTCCCCAACAAGGGAAATCAAGGTCACTGTCGTCACACGAATCAAATCTGGCAGACCTTCTGATAGGTAAACACCCACGATGTCCCAGAAGGTCGCTCCGCTCGCTTGAGCCGCCTCAATGACACCGCCATCCAGTTCAGCCAAGACCACCTGCACCTGACGGGCAAAGAAGGCAAAGACCGCAAAAGAAAGTGGCACAAGGGCTGCATTTGGACCGATACTAGTCTTGACAATCAAGTGAGAAAGTGGCGACATGATTGCCAAGAGGATGATGAAAGGAACCGCACGGAAAATGGAGGTGATCTTGTCTAAAATCCAAAAGATAACCTTATTTTCCAAGACACCGCCTGGCGCTGTCAAGACAAGGAAGAGACCTGCCACCAGCCCCAAGAACCCTCCGATGATGAAGGAAAGAACTGTCATATAAAGAGTTAGGTAGATAGCCGTTCCCCAGCCTGCCTGACCAGCCCAGCCCATCTTATAGACATTTGGTAGATAAGTTTGAATCAACTCTGTCATCTTACTGTCCTCCCTTCAATACTTTTAACTGGACACCCGCTTGACGAATGGCTTCTTGAGCACCTGCTAGCGCTGCTTTTTCACCTGACAAGACCACCACCAATTCTCCAACAGGAGTCCCATCGAGAATTTCGATATTTCCATAGAGGATATTAGCCGTTACTTGGTAACGCTTGTACAATTCATTCAAAAGTGGTTCGTCTGTCGAAGCACCTGCATACTTGAGCTGCACTAAGATACTGTTCTCAGATAAATGCTCTACGATTTCTTGCTTCTCAATCTTGACCATGGCTTCATCAATACCTGTCGCAGTTGAGATAAAGTCCTGGGTCAAAGGCTGTTTAGGATCTGAGAAGATTTCAAGGACACTGCCCTCTTCAATCAAACGACCATCCTGCATAACTGCCACACGGTTGGCAATGTCTTTGACAATCTGCATTTCGTGCGTAATCAAAACAACCGTCAAGCCTAATTTTTGGTTCAAATCTTGCAACAAGGCCAAAATCTGCTTGGTTGTCTTAGGATCAAGGGCAGACGTTGACTCGTCTGAAATCAAGATTTTTGGATCATTGGCCAAGGCACGCGCAATGGCCACACGCTGTTTTTGCCCTCCGGATAGTTGTGAAGGGTAGTTTTCAGCACGATCCGCCAAGCCAACCAAGTCCAACAACTTAGCTACTTTGGCTTTCTTTTCTTCCTTGCTGAGTCCAGAGTGTTTGAGGGCAAAGGCCACATTCTCCTCTGCTGTCTTCTGACTCATGAGGTTAAAATGCTGGAAAATCATCCCAATGTCTTGACGCTTACGACGCAACTGCTCTGCTGTCAAGGTCACTCTGCCATCAAAGATTACATCGTCGTCAATGGTAATTTCCCCAGCAGATGGCTTTTGCAAGAGGTTAATCACCCGTACAAGGGTTGATTTCCCTGCTCCAGAATATCCAACGATTCCGTAGATATCCCCTTCTTGGATGTGAATGGTCACATCCTTAACCGCTGTGATGGTTCTCTTCTTTTGGTGAAAAGTCACATCGATCTGATCTAACTTGATAATATCTCTACTCATAGCTTCTAATCAGCTCCTCTACTAATTCAATATGGGTGTAGTAATCGGCGATTCGCACATTTTCATCTCCACCGTGGTCTCGGCTATTGGCATTTCCTAAACCAAAGGCCACCATTGGTACCTCTAGGGCATCAAAGACCGTATGCATAGGCCCTGTTCCTGCTGTGGTCGGCAAGACTGATACGCCCTGTGGATAGAATTTCTTGGCCAACTCGATCACATTGAGAATGGCTGGTGCGCTCATATCGCTTC
Source organism: uncultured Streptococcus sp. (assembly GCA_963549015.1). Classification (GTDB taxonomy): domain Bacteria; phylum Bacillota; class Bacilli; order Lactobacillales; family Streptococcaceae; genus Streptococcus. The sequence continues at coordinate 6,313 of CAUUXT010000021.1, read as the reverse complement.
GATAGCTCATCTCTCCCAAGGTATAGTATAATTCTACCTTATCAAAGCCATTTTTGTCTAGCTGTTTCCGAATTTTTTCCAGAACATCATGCGGTTCTAGGCCAGGAACCAAACGAACCTCTAGCTTGGCACTAACCTCTGCTGGCAAAATCGTTTTAACCCCTTGTCCTTGATAACCTGACTGAATCCCTTCGATATTAAGGGCCGGCTCGAAAAAGAACCGTTTTAGAAAGGCTGCACGATCCTCTTGTAAGAGAGGCAATTCCAAACCATAAATGCGACTAATTTCCTCAGGATTGCGTTGGGCATAGGTATCTACCAAGGCTAGTTCTCGTTCATTTGGCCCTTGAACATCCTCGTACAAGCCTTCTACCAAGATACATCCATCAGCAGCTCGCAGACTACTTAGAGCCTGGATAAGATACCACGGCGCTGACTCCACGACACCACCATAACTCGAGTGGATATCCACATCAGCACTTTTTACCTTGGCATCAAAGGTTACAATTCCCTTGTTTCCGCCAGAGATTTCAAGCTGTTCCAAGGCGTTCTTGGTCCCTTGTTCCCAGACTAGCAAGTCCGCCCCACGGAGTTTGTCCGCATGTTTTTCCAGATACTTATCTAGGTCTGTTGAAGCCGATTCCTCCGCTCCTTCCATGATAAAACTGATATTGACAGGCAGGTCATCATGATGCTGCATATATTTTCTCAAAGCACTCAAACGAGCTGTGATATGACCCTTATCATCATCAACCCCACGCCCATACATGAAACCATTGCGGACCGAAAGCGTAAAGGAATCCTCTGTCCAGACCTGATCCCCATCCGCTGGCACGGTGTCATAGTGGTTATAGAAAATCAAGGTCTTGGCATCCGGACGCGAACTCTTGAAATGCGCCATAACAAAGGGAGCCGTGTAGCTCTCATCAATCTCCACTTCAGCCCCTACACGCTTGAAAATCTCACCCAGATAGTTTGCGACTTCCTTGAGTCCAACCTGCTGGGCAAAGACTGATTTCTTGGAAATCAAGGTGCGCAAGACTTCAAAATAATGTTGGGCCACATGATCCTTCTCAAATTTTTCAATCTGCTCTTGTTCGCTAGGAAAAACCATTTTCTCTCTCTTTCTACTACGTACTTGTGTCCTCAGAACGACCACAAGTGCCTCTTTAAAATCAACTCTCTATACAAAAGCAAGAGGTGGAAACTCTCTCCCACCTCCCTGTGTCTTATTACCAAACTGGTTGGTCCAAACCGTCTGATGTTTCTTCGATAACTTTTTTCACTTCATCAGTGTGGTAAGCTGCGATAATTTTCTTGATGGCATCAGCCTTAGGTGATGATTCCCAATCTTTTTTCGCAACAATGATGTTGTACCATTGTTTTGAGTTTTCATCAGCTTGTTCTTTGAAGAGTGCTTTCTTGTAGTCCAATTTTGCTTCTGTAACGAAGGTATTGTTTACAACGGCAGCATCAACTGATGACAATGAACGAGCTGTTTGGCTAGCATCCAATTCAGTAATCTTCAAGTTCTTTGGATTTTCTGTGATGTTAGCAACTGTTGCAAGTGCAGTTCCAGAAACATCCAATTTGATCAAACCAGCTGATTGAAGCAAGTAAAGCGCACGGCTTTCGTTTGTTGCATCGTTTGGTACGGCGATTTCACCGTTATCTGGGATTTCTTCCACTTTGGTGTACTTGTTTTCTTCCCCATTTTTACCTGAGTAAAGGCGGATTGGTGAGATATAGGTATCTGCAATCGCTACAAGGTCTTTCCCGTTTTCTTTGTTCCAGTTGTTCAAGAAGTTGTAGTGTTGGAAAGCATTCAAGTCTACTTCGCCATCAGCAGTTGCCTTGTTTGGTTGTGAATAGTCTGTGAACTCTGTGAATTCCAATTTAATTCCATCTTTTTCAACCAATTCTTGGATTTTATCCCAACGCGCTTCTTCAGAACCGCTACGGTTAACTGTTGCAATTTTGACAACTGTTTCGTTGTCTGCTTTCTTTTCTGAATTTCCGCAAGCTGCAAGAGTCAAACCTGCGACTGTAGCAAGAGCTGCTACACCGAGCCATTTTTTAATTTTCATGATTCTATCTCCTTTAAAAATAATACCGTAATAGTATCTCATACTTTATTTGATTTCGCAAATTGTTATTAGATAGGCAGACATATAGTTTGAAACTATAAGTCTAGAAGTTGCAAAATCATCCACCTACGAGAGAATGGATGATTTACAAACTTATTTAATATCAGCTTCTGCTGGGAGATAAGTGTCTCCGAAGAACTGTTTAGACAACTTTTCAAGAGTTCCGTCTTTGTAGAGTTCTTGGATACGTTTGTCTACAAATGTTTTCAACTCATCTTGACCTTTAGCAAGAAGTGGGTAAACGTAAGGTTGTTGGTCGCTTGGAAGTTCAATGACTTTCAAGTTGTCCAAACCTTGGTCCTTGATGACTGTTTCAACACCGATTTTATCAAAAATCTTGTAGTCAAACTGGCCATCGCTCAAGCGTCCCATGATTTGTTGGAAGTCCGCTTTAGTATACTTTAGGACAGTTGGATTATCTGAATGTTGTTTGTTGTAGTCTTCTAGCTGTTTAGCAGAAGTTGTCCCTTGAACAACTTCTGTTGATTTTCCACCGATATCATCAAGCGATTTGATGCTAGGGTCATCTTTTTTCACTACAAGAACGTTAGGGTTTTTAGCAGTTGGAGCTGCATAAAGGTATTTTTCAGCACGTTCTTTAGTGTAGCTGATGTTGCTAACAGCCATATTGTAACGGTCAGCATCAAGTCCTGCAAAGACTCCTGACCACTCTGTCTTCTCAAACTTGACATCATACTTGTCAGAGTCTTTAAAGATAGCGCGAACCACTTCAATTTCGTAACCAGTCAATTCGCCATTTTCTTCATAGTTGAATGGTTTTGGTGTAGCATTAGTTGCAACGATAATTTCTTTCTTGCTAGCTGCTTCTCCCTCTTTTTTCGCACCACCTGAGCAAGCTGCTAACACACCTACAGCCACAAGTCCTAGAGCAGCAAGAGATGAGTATTTAACGATTTTTTTCATGTCATTTCCTCCAAAATAGAATACTTTACTATCTTAACAGAAAATATTTTTTTTCGCCATTATATGATTTCTATCTCGGTGATAGGTTTTTCTTATGGCTGACTAAAAGACCAGACGCAAGACTGCAATCAAGACCACCCCAAAAAGAACCGTACCCACTAGATTGCGGTAGCGAAAGGCTACCCAAGCCGTTGGAAAGACTGCTAAAAAGTCCAGCCATTTGATTTGAGGAAGGCTACCAACTTTACCTGTCACTACGCTTGAAAGAATCAAGGCAAAGATAATGGAAACAGGCAAGAACTTCAAAAACCGCTCAACGATAGCTGGCAGGCCCTTATACTTGACCAATATGAAGGGAATCATGCGGGGAATCCAAGTCACCAATCCAGAAAAGAGGATTACCATTAAAATATACTTACTGACCATCTAAGACCACCCCCATGGTACAACCTAGCAAGGTCGCAAATAAAACAGCTAGCGACTGAGACACTACTGTCAAGAGCAAAAAGAAAGACACTGCAACAACTGCTAGAATCAGCAGCAGATTCCGTACAGGAACCCGTCTTTGCATAATCTGAAATTGTGAAGTAAAAATCCCGATAAACATCCCAACAAGGGCAAAGTCTAAGCCAAAGACCTCAGGATTTGGAAGAAGGCCACCTAAAGCTGTCCCCGCAACTGTCCCAATAAACCAGGCTACATAACTATTGAGATTGTTCCCGTGCATCCACATAGGATGGACCTTGTCTGTATGGGCTAATTCGCCCATCAAAACCCCATAGGTTTCATCTGTCAGGAGACTGGACATGCCGATATTTTGCCAGAGACTAGTATGGCGGAAATAGGTCGACGCATGCAAGCTCAACAAAAAGAGGCGCAAGTTGATCAAAAAGACTGTCATAGCAATGGCTGCGACAGGCGCTTGTACTGCAATCAATGCCAACATGGCAAACTGGGCGCTCCCAGCATAAACAAAGAGGCTCATCAAGCCCATCTCAACAGGTGTCACATAGGGCGCACCAATAATCCCACAGGCAAGGCCAATACTGACATAGCCAAGGGCCGTCGGCATGGCTGCCTGTGCACCTTCCCAGAATCCTTTTTCTTTCATCTTTCTCCTCATATTCTCTCCAATTGAGTCTGTTCGTCATCACAGCCACAGCACGGACTATTATAACATATTCAAAGAAGAGAAAAAAGTCTGCTGATTTTGGCCGTCATAAAAAGACTGGCAATCCAGTCTCAAACACCTATTATACAAATTCTCCTCTAAATGCTCTCACGAATATTCAAGAGCATGACAAATGTGGTTAGGAGTAATAGCAATAGAATAAAGCTGACCGCTAGGGTCCCAAAACTTGTAGCAATCGTTACGAAAACGATTGTGAATAGACTTGGTAAAACAACCGTAATAGCACCAATAGAGGATTGAACCGCTCCCATTGACTCCTCAGGTATTTGTTTAAAGACGAGTTCTTGCAATCTAGGAGAGAGCAACCCTGCGATGAAGGCATCCAAGGAGCTGAAAAGCAAAATCAAACCAAAATGAACTGTGGCAAATCCTACTAGAAGGAGTAACTGGATGGTGACCGAAGCGTATAGAGCTGTTTTTATAGAAATCGTATTTTTCAGATAGCCACTTACAAGACTTCCGACAATAAGTGCTGACAATTCTAGTGTTGATAACAAAGCGAGCGATTGACCAGTTTGTAAATTCAAAAAAGGTTGGTTTCTTAAAAAAAGAGTCGAAATAGGAACAGTGACATTGATCACCGCTTGGCTGATAGAGACGATAAATAAAATGAAAATCACTCTATCCATATTCCAGATCAATTTCGATGCTTGGAACAAATGCTGGCAAAACGATTTTACAGAAAGACCTTCTTGATAGCTAATTGTTTTTTCAACTTTCAAAAGATCATTTTTTATGAAGAGAATACCTACAAATGCTATCAGAAACGTCAGAGCGTTTAGCAAGGAAATGAACTGAATGGAAAGAATTCCTAGTAAAATTCCTCCTAGAATATTACTGATTGTCCGAACTAAACTAACTGTTGATTGTTTAAAGCCAATGGCTTCTGTCAGATGTTCTTTCCCAATGATTCTTATAAAAATAGGAGTTAGCATAGCTCCTGAAAAGTAACTCAATGTATCCGACAAGAGGTTCATCAAACAAATAAAGAATACAAGCCATAAGGAAAAGGACTGCCCTGAAAGCGAAAGTGCCACTATAGAATAAAGTACAAATTTGACAAAACTAATAACCGTATACTTTAGAACACGATGGTGTTGAAAGTCAGCCAAAACTCCCATAAAGATTTGCAGGACTTGAGGAACAGTCTCTGAAATCGTGATGAGTAAAATCGCCAAGGGGGCAAACGAAGCATCTGCCACATAATTCAAAAAAGCAAGATAAAAAATCGTATCCCCAACCGTTGAAATCCACTGGTTGATGGTTAATTGCCTAAAATCTCTATTTTGAAGAAATACTTCCATCGCAACTCCTTTTTTAATTCAAATGGGAATCTTTCCCCAAGGATAGACCGATATTACTAAGCACCCAAAATTACAGCAACGGTAAAATTTGACCAATGCCATTGTAGACTATGTGCAGTCCAATAGGCCAATAAATGGACTTTGTCACTCTAAATAAGACTGCAAATATGAGACCACCACCCATATATGAGAAAAAGTCTGTCAAAATCCAACCGTGGTTACTGATGTGCAAGATTCCAAACAAAGCAGCCGAACCAAGCACATCCAGACCCCATTTCTTCCCTTTTTCCAGAGCGGTCATCACCAATCCACGATAAATTATCTCTTCAAAAGTGGGACCTGCAATCACAGGATAGAAAAAATACATCAAAAATGCCGTAGCTCCTGTAAAAGTAGGGACATCCCGTTGATAAGCAATTTCATTTTTGGTAGATGGGAAAAGATAAAATGTGACGAAATTCCAAATAACAAAAGCAAGAAGAGCTAAAAAGGAATAAAAAAGATAGGAACCTCTAAATTTTCGACTGTTAATTTTCTGCCATTTACCTGACCAAACCATAACAGTAATAGCAAGCAAAACCACAAGAAAATTCAACAGCATATCCGACAAATAATAGGCAAAGTCGGATAGACCAGCAGCAAGGTCGCTATGTAAAAGCCAACGAATGAAGAACTGGTCAGCAATGACAAGCAGAATGGCTATTAAAAAATAGTAGCGTGAGATTATCTTTTTCATATTTCATCTT
>CAUUXT010000020.1:0-10447 GCA_963549015.1 uncultured Streptococcus sp. | reverse complement strand
TGACTTGCTCGCTATCCGCCTGATAGGTGGCTCCATAGCCCATGCAAGCTCCAGCTGGCACTGTCTTGACATGGACCAGAGCAGACTCCAAACTCAAGGCTGGTGTCAAGTCATAAGGCAAGTCTAAGACATCTCCACTTGGATTGAGACCATACATGGAATCTCCCATACGGACCGCATTGAAAATAGTTTCAGCATGCCAGAGGGTCGTTGCCGAGTTGCTAGCATGAACCAGCTCTGGAACTTCCTTCATACTGGCCAAAATAGCTTTAAAGCGTTCTAACTGGGCATTAAAATAAGTATCTGATTCCTCATCTGCAGTAGCAAAGTGGGTAAAAATCCCCTCAACACGAGCACCATGTTGCTTGAGCAAGTCTTGAGCCAGATCAGCTTCACTGGCCCCTCTAAAACCAATCCGTCCCATTCCTGAGTCAATCTTGAGGTGAACAGTCAAGCCAGTTAAATCTGCTTCCTTGTCTAACAGCGCTTGAATCCACTCCAACCCTGCCACTGTCAAGGTGATGTCGTATTCTTTAGCTAGGGAAACAGCTTCTAGCTCAGAAACTCCTAAGATGAGGATTTTCTTGTTTATACCTGCTTGACGCAACTCGATAGCTTCATCAATATTGGAAACGCAAAATCCATCAACAACATCCTGGATCGCCGTTGCAACAGCTACCGCCCCATGTCCATAAGCATTAGCCTTGACTACTGCAAATTTAAGCGTACCATTAGGGATATGACTTCCCATTTGTTGTATATTTTGTCGAATAGCTCCCAAACGAATCAGAGCCTTGGTTGGTCTATGTAGACTAGCTTTCATGATTTTCCTCCAAAATGACACTTGCTGTCACAAACTGATCTGTATGGCTGATCGACAGCCAAATCTTTCCTGAAAATGGCGACTGACTAAAATAGGGAGCCCCTCTTTCATTGTTCAAAACTTCCAAATCCTGAAAGGTCAGTTTGCCAATTCCTGTCCCCAAAGCCTTGGAAAAGGCCTCCTTAGCCGACCAGCGGCCTGCCAAGTATTCGATCTGTCTGCGCCCTTTGAGACTGGTAAAACGCTCCATTTCTTTAGGGGTCAGCACGCGCTTAACAAAGCCCTCACGTCGTGTAACTGCGTTTTCTATCGAAGCCAATTCTTCGATGTCAATTCCGTGTCCAACTATCATACTCACAAAAAGAGTTGAGATTCCCCCAACTCCATCCTTTTCACTTATTTTGTTAAGGTAGTATAAATTTCTTCTACCAAGGCTACTGTATTTTCCCAACCTAGACAAGGGTCAGTTATGGAGCAGCCAAAGACCTCTGGTTGATTTTGGCGGCCATCTGCTAGGTATGATTCGATCATAAAGCCTCGAATCGTCTTTTTAATCTTTTCATTCCAGTCACGATTCAGCAAGGCTTGGCGAACAATGCGAATTTGTTCCATGTACTGCTTGCCAGAATTGTCATGATTGGTATCAATGATAATGAAGGGATTTTCAAGTCCCATAGTCTCATAGCGATTGATGGCATTTAAGAGGGTTTCATAGTAGAAGTTGGGTTCATTTTTACCATATTCGTTCATGGCGCCACGAAGGATAACGTGGGTCAAGGGATTTCCTGAAGTTTCCACTTCTTGCCCATGGTAAAGGAAGGTTTGCTTGTTTTGAGCCGCATAGATGGCATTAAACATGACCCCGAGATTTCCAGATGTTGGATTTTTCATCCCAACTGGAGCATCAATCCCAGACGCTACAAAGCGGTGTTCCTGGTCTTCCACCGAACGAGCCCCAACAGCATGGTAGCTGACCAGGTCATCAACCAAAACGAGATTTGACGGATAGAGCATCTCATCAGCTGTTGTCAATCCAGTCTCCGTAATCACACGGTAGTGCAGTTGACGAACGGCTTGCAAGCCATTAATCAAGCTTGGAGCTTTCGAAGTATCGGGCTGATGAACCAAACCCTTATAGCCATCTCCATTGGTACGAGGTTTAGCTGTATAAACACGCATCACGATAAAGATTTTATCCGCAACTTTTTTCTGCAAGTCTGCTAAGCGGCGAGCATATTCGAGTACTGCTTCTTCATTGTCCGAAGAGCAAGGCCCCATCACCAAAAGGATTCGGTCGTCCTCACCCGAAATGATGGCTGCCAACTCTCTATCACGGGCTTCTTTTTTTCGCAAGGCTTCAGGTGACAACTGGGTCTCAGCCTTGATTGCTTCAATATCAATTTCTTGACCTTTTTCGATAAATGCCATCTTACTCTCCTAGCGTTTGGTAAATTTCGCGAACAAGTGCTTCTGTGTTGTCCCAGCCTAGACACGGATCTGTAATGGACTTACCAAAAACTTCAGGTTCATTTTGACGTCCATCTTCTAGATAGGACTCAATCATAAAACCACGAACGTATTTCTTGATTTTCTCATTCCAGTCACGGTTAATCAAGGTCTGACGAACGATACGGATTTGATCCATGTACTGCTTGCCTGAATTGTCATGATTGGTATCAATGATGATAAAGGGATTTTCTAAGCCCATCTTTTCATACTGGGCAATGGTATCCATCAAATTGTCATAGTAGTAGTTAGGAATATTTTTCCCGTATTCATTCAAGGCACCGCGAAGAATTGCGTGGGACAATGGATTCCCCGTTGTTTCCACCTCTTTACCGAGGAAGAGGAAACTCTGTTTATTTTGCGCTGCATAAATCCCGTTAAACATAACATTGAGATTTCCAGATGTGGGATTTTTGAATCCTGTTGAGAAATCTGCTCCGCTCGCTACAAAACGGTGCTGTTGATCCTCTACAGAACGAGCTCCAACAGCCATATAAGAAATCAAATCATCCACCAGCGGAAGATTTTCAGGATAAAGCATCTCATCCGCTGTTGTCATGCCAGTCTCAGAAATAACGCGGTAATGTAAATGACGAACAGCCTTGATTCCATTGATCAAGCTAGGTGCTTCTTTAGCATTTGGTTGATGAATCAAGCCCTTATAGCCGTCTCCATTGGTACGAGGTTTAGCCGTATAGACACGCATGACCATAAAAATACGATCTTTGACCTCTTCTTGCAAAGTAGATAGACGTTTGGCATACTCGAGAACCGCTTCTTCATTATCAGATGAACATGGTCCAATCACCAAGAGAATACGCTGGTCTTCCCCACGGATGATGGCTTCCAATTCCTGATCACGTTGATTTTTTCTCGCAAGAGCCGCTCCCTCTAATTTAGACAAGGCGCGAACTTCTTCAATGTTAATTTTAGGACTTTTAGCTTTAAATACCATGATTCATCTCCTTATAAAGCAAACGGACACCAAGCAAAAAATGATTTTTACCAGGTATCCGCCTGTATCTTATCTCATATTATTGTCTCTTACCATGACAGTTCTTGAATTTCTTACCTGATCCACATGGGCATTGGTCGTTTCGTCCGATTTGGCTCAAGTCCAAATCTTCTGGAAGACTTGCCTGCTGCGCTGCGATATTACGAGTCGCAGTTGTACTGATATTGTGTTCAGTTTGCGGACGTTCTTGTTCATGGATTTGTGCTTTCATCATCAAACGGGTCACATCGAATTCAATCGATCCAATCATGTCGTTAAACATGCGGAAACCTTCTGCTTGATATTCTACAACAGGGTTATTTTGGGCATATCCACGAAGACCAACAGCATTTCGCAACTGGTCAAGGGCGTCGATATGATCTGTCCACTTGTTGTCTACAACACGTAGAATCAAGACTTTTTGGAATTCTTTCACTGCATCTTCGTCACGAAGCTTAGCAACTTGGCTGTCATAGACTTTCAAGGCACGTTGGAAAAGTTCATCTTTGATAGCTTGGTCTGACAAACCTGCAAGGTCTGAACGGCTGATTGAATCTTCTGGAAGCAAGTTATATTTAGCAAAGTTCAAGATTGCTTCCAGTTTTTCATCTTCTTTCGAACGAGCATGTGCATCTACGATTCGGCCAATGGTACGACGAATCATAGCATGGATTTCTGGTGCCAAGTCACGATCTGCAGTAATGACATCATAACGTTGTGCATAGATGATTTCACGTTGTTCACGCATAACATCATCGTATTGAAGGACTTGCTTACGAGTGTCGTAGTTGTTTCCTTCGACACGTTTTTGAGCTGCTTCCACTTGACGCGTTAACATGCGAGATTCGATGGCTTCATCAGACATGTTGAGGCGTTCAAAGACACCTTTCAAACGTTCTGAACCGAAACGTTTCATCAAATCATCTTCAAGAGACAAGTAGAATTGTGACTCACCTGGGTCCCCTTGACGCCCTGAACGTCCACGAAGCTGATTATCAATACGGCGACTTTCGTGGCGCTCTGTACCAATGACGCAAAGACCACCAAGTTCACGAACCCCTTCGCCAAGCTTGATATCGGTACCACGACCGGCCATGTTGGTTGCAATAGTAACTGCGCCACGCTGACCAGCGTTCATGATGATTTGTGCTTCTCTGTAGTGGTTCTTCGCATTCAAGACTTCGTGAGGAACACCCGCCTCTACCAGTTTCTTAGAAAGGAAGTCACTCGTTTCAACTGCAACTGTACCTACCAAGACCGGTTGACCTTTTTGGTGACGAGCTTTTACATCTTCAACTACAGCCTTAAACTTCGCATCAAGACTGGCATAGAGAAGGTCTGAGTGGTCGATACGTTGGATTGGACGGTTGGTTGGGATTGGGATAACACGAATATTGTAGATTTCGCGGAATTCTTCTTCTTCTGTTTTACCAGTACCCGTCATACCTGCCAATTTCTTATACATACGGAAGAGGTTTTGGTAGGTAATAGAAGCTGAAGTCTTGGTCTCATCTTGAATCGGCACACCCTCTTTTGCCTCAATCGCTTGGTGCAAGCCGTCAGAGTAACGACGACCTTCCATGGTACGACCTGTAAATTGGTCAACGATCAAGATTTCTTGCTCTTCACTAACCACATAGTCGATATCAAGAATCATGATATAGTTGGCACGGAGGGCATTGTCGATAAAGTGGGTAAGAGCTACGTTTTCGACATCATAGAGATTTTCCAGTTTGAAATAGCTCTCAGCCTTGTCAATCCCAGAATCAGACAAACCAATCGTCTTAGACTGAATGTCAATAATATAGTCATCTTTGTCCAAAGACTTCACAAAATGATCCGCCATGTGGTAGAGTTGGCTAGTCTCAACTGCATTGGCACCTGAAACGATCAAAGGAGTACGAGCTTCATCGATCAAGATTGAGTCAACCTCATCGACCAAGGCATAGTTAAGCGGACGCTGTACCATGTTTTCTGCACGAACGACCATATTGTCACGAAGGTAGTCGAAACCAATCTCTGAGTTGGTTGAGTAGGTAATATCACAGAGATACGCTTCTTTTTTCTCCATTGGAGATTTGGCTGCTAAGTTGATCCCTACTGACAGACCGAGCCATGAGTACAACTCACCCATCTCAGTCGCATCACGTTCTGTTAGGTATTCATTGACTGTAACTACGTGAACCCCTTTACCTGCAAGGGCATTGAGGTACACCGGCATGGTCGCCGTCAAGGTTTTCCCTTCACCAGTACGCATCTCTGGAACATCACCATGGTGAAGAACAATCCCACCCATGACCTGAACCTTATAAGGGAAAAGTCCAAGGACACGTTTTGCTGCTTCACGAACTACCGCAAAAGCCTCATATAATAGCGAATCAAGTGATTCTCCCTTATTGTAGCGTTCTTTAAATTCGTCAGTTTTTGCTTTTAGTTCTTCGTCCGACATTGCGGCCATTTGGCTCTCATAGTTAAGAACCTTATCAGCCATCTTTTCCAGACGACGAAGTTCTCCTTTATCATTTTCTATAATTGTTTTTAAAATATTAGCCATGATTTTCCTTACTTTAGATTCTGAATATTTTAGAATGTTCTTTTAATTTTAGCATATTTACCATTATTTTTCAAGAAAGAATCCTTGTTTTACAAGGGGAAAAAGGACTAGAAACTAGTCTAGTCCTTCATTTTTTAATGTTTAATTTCCCAAGAATACAGGCAATATCCCAAAATACCAAAAGAGATTGATCCAGAAGGCCAAGCAAAAGATGATGCCAAAGATGAGAAGACTGATTTTTTTAATCAGCACGGAGTATAGGATGGATAAAACTCCAAAAACCACAAAGAGTTTTTTCATAACGAAATAATATACTGAAACTCCTCCTATTTGCCAATCCCAAGGAAGAAAAAACATGAGGAACCAGAGAAAGCAAATCGTAAGGATATATCTCTTGTAGTGCGCTTCAAGAAAGGCTTTTGTTTTCTCCATAGCAAACCTCCATTTCAGTCACTGCCTCTTCCCTTTTATTATACCAAAAAACCTGGAAAAGGCTTTCCAGGTTTGAGTTTGAAATCACTAGTCATGCTAGAGAAATCCCTTTATTCATAGGCTGATTCACTTTATTGGCTAGATGAAGATGTTCCAAAATCGACCTTAGGAACTGTCTTGGCTTCTTCTGTTTCTTTAAAGGTTTCAGCTTCTTTAAAGTTCATCATATTCGCAAAAAGTACGGTTGGAAAACTTCTCAACTTTTGATTGTACTCGGCTGCGACTTTATTATAATCCTTGCGTGCTACAAAGATTCGATTTTCACTCCCTGAAAGTTCCACCATCAGTTGCTCAACATTTTGATTGCTCTTGAGTTCTGGATAATTCTCCGTCAAGGAAATCAGGCGGGAAAGAGCGGAGCTCAACTCTCCCTGAGCCTTTTGGTTTTCTTCCGAAGTTACTGAGCTACTACCGATTTTAGCTCTAGCATCCGCAATCTTGGTAAAGACTTCGGTTTCATGATTCATTTGTCCTTTAACGGACTCCACCAAGTTACCAATCAAGTCCGAACGACGTTGGAGGGCTGTCGAGACATCGGCCTGAGCCTGCTCCACTTTAGTCTGTTCACCAACCAGACCATTATAGGTCGTCACTGCGGAACAACTTCCCAGAACTAGTAGTCCAAAGAAAATCGCCACTATAGAGAGAATTACTTTATTTTGTTTCATATCAAAACCTTAACACTTTCTTTTATCAACTTTTCTGAGAAAATACTCAGATTTTAAATCAATTTTCCAAACTTTGTTTTTATTTTTAATTAAGGAGTGAACTGTGCAAAGGAGTCACCTTACTGCATGGAGAAATTGGTTTGAGCAATATACAATCACTCACCAGTCATCAGACGAACCGCCACCATCAAAGCCACCGCCGTCCCAGCCACCAGATGAGTCGGAGCCTGAGTCAGACCAAGAGGATCCTGAATCTGATGAGTCACCGCCCCACCAGCCACCGCCAGAATCATCGCCATGTGAACCGCCACCACGACCTCCAGATATAAATCCGATAATCATCACGATGAAGTAAATGAGAATTCCAAATCCGATAACTCCGTCACTCGAACTGCTTTTTCGATGCCGCCTCGAAGAACTCCTCTCACCAGCATACCTTTCAAGTTCCCTTAAGCGACTAGAATTGGTCGCATAGTCGTAACTACTATTAGAACTTGAAGCAGTCGTACTCGATCCACTATAGAACATGTAGTTGAGATTGTTGACTATTGAGAGAACTCCATTGTTGTAATCTCCTTTTTGAAAATAAGGGCGTGCTGTTTTCAAAAATCTATTGGTCTGATAGTCTGTGATCTTACTTGCCACATTATTGCTTGTTTCAATCCGTGATTTTCTATCTTGGACTGCTACCACAATCAAGACACCGTTGTTGTCTCCCGAGTAGCCAATCTTCCAAGCTCTAGCTGTTTCATTGGCGACTGTTTCGATTGTTTCTCCATCTAGACTTTTCACAACATAAACGCCCATTTGGAATTTTTCTGATTTTTTACTATTGACATTATTCAATTCTCGTATCTGACTTATAGTCTCATCCGTTAAATAATGATCCGGGTCATAGATCCCGTACTCAGGTTTTTCAGGTGCTGTAAATGCTGACAAGAAGAGAAAGACCATCAGCAATCCAAGCAAGCGAACCAACAAACTATGTTTAAATAATCTTCTTCTTTTCATAATAACCTCCCTAGTAAAGGAAAATTGATTTAAGGAATTATAGCATTTTGATTTTTACAAAGAAAGTACATTTTCATTACAAATAGATTACAAAATCTAGGAAAATAATTGAATTTTGATGACAGATTTTGTCTCCAATTTGATAAAACTTTTACTCCTTTTATAGAAAAAAGAAGACCTCATAGCCTTCTTTTAGTTTATTTTTGTGTAAAAACAAGCATAGCTTACTTGCGTTTTCTCGCGATCAAGTGAATCGGTGTTCCCTCAAAGACAAAGGCCTTGCGGATTTGATTTTCCAAGAAACGCAAGTAAGAGAAGTGCATGAGTTCTTCTTCATTGACAAAGATGACAAAGGTTGGTGGCTTGGTTGCCACTTGAGTCGCATAGAAGATTTTGAGACGTTTTCCTTTGTCTGTCGGTGTTGGATTGATAGCAATGGCATCCATAATGACATCGTTCAAGACAGCTGATGGGATACGGGTGTTTTGACTTTCACTGATTTGCTTGATCATCTCAGGCAGTTTGTGGAGACGTTGCTTGGTCAGAGCAGAGACAAAGACAATCGGAGCATAAGGCAGGTATTGGAACTGCTCACGGATATCTTCTTCCCATTTCTTCATGGTGTGATTGTCTTTCTCAAGGGTATCCCACTTATTGACCACGATGATCATCCCTTTACCGGCTTCGTGGGCAAATCCAGCGATACGCTTATCATACTCACGAATACCTTCCTCGGCATTGAGGACCATCAAGACCACGTCAGAACGGTCAATGGCACGCATGGCACGCATGACAGAGTATTTCTCCGTATTTTCATAGACTTTACCAGACTTACGCATACCAGCTGTATCAATCATGGTAAACTCTTGTCCATCCGTATCTGTAAAGTGGGTATCAATGGCATCACGCGTTGTCCCAGCTACTGGACTAGCAATCACGCGGTCTTCTCCCAAAATAGCGTTGATCAAACTTGATTTTCCAACGTTAGGACGGCCAATCAAGCTAAATTTAATCACGTCTGGATTTTCTTCTTCAACCTCATTTGGTAAATTTTCCACGATGGCATCGAGCACATCCCCTGTTCCGATACCGTGGACAGACGAAATTGGCAATGGTTCGCCCAATCCCAGAGCATAGAAATCATAGATGTCATTTCGCATCTCAGGATTGTCAACCTTGTTAACGGCAAGGATAACAGGCTTATGGGTTTTATAGAGTTTGCGGGCTACATACTCATCCGCATCCGTGATTCCTTCTTTCCCAGACACCACAAAAACGATGACATCAGCTTCTTCCATAGCAATTTCTGCCTGGTGCTTGATTTGCTCCATGAAGGGAGCATCGACGTCGTCAATCCCTCCAGTATCAATCATACTAAAGGAACGATTGAGCCACTCACCCGTTGCATAGATACGGTCACGTGTCACACCCTCGACATCTTCTACAATTGAGATTCGCTCACCAGCGATCCGGTTAAATAGGGTTGATTTCCCAACATTGGGACGTCCTACAATGGCAACAGTTGGTAAGGCCATGTTTTCTCACTTTCTACAATAACTTTTTCTGTTCTAGATTCTTCCGAGTTGAACTAGGTTCGGCTTGACCAAACTGCTCTGCCAAACGTTGACTCCAAGAGGTCGTCGCACGCGCACCAGCATAGTCTGCCTGTACTTTGTCATAGTCCAAAATCGCCGCTACTGGCTGTTCTTGGTATTCTTCTTCAAATACCACTTGGTTCAAAGGCAGTCTTGGTTTGACCTCATGTTGTTGATCTGGCACGCCAAGGGCAATCCCAAAAACTGGGTAGGTATAGTCAGGCAGGTTAAAAAGCTCTGCCACTTCTTCTGACTTGTAACGAACCAAACCGATGATAACACCACCATATCCCAGACTCTCTGCTGCAAGCAAGGTATTTTGCCCAGTAAGCGCAGCGTCCACAGACGTGATGAGGAGACCTTCCACTCCTTGAGGTTGGAAAGTGTCTGTATGAAGACTTGCTCCCTTTTCAGCTCGGTTCAAGTCACCGACAAAGAGCAAAAAGGCAGCTGACTGGCGAATGGCTTCCTGGGGAACTAATTCATAAAGAGCATCTTTCTTCTCTTGACTGCGCACAAGAATCACAGAGTAGGATTGAAAATTTTTCCAAGATGACGCCATTTGTCCAGCAGTCAAAATCTCATCCAAGTCTGTCTGAGGAATCTCTTGCTCCTTAAAGCGACGAACTGAAGTATGAGCTTTCATCAGTTTAATGGTTTCTGTCATCGGCGATTTTCTCCTTCTAGTCTTGTTTCCTCAGCTAAATAACGAATCCTTTCCATGACCCGTCTAGCTTCCCAAGTCTCATTATTTCCATTCTTTCCTTTGGCAAAATGTTTTTCCAAATCTTGGAAATTAAAGTT
>CAUUXT010000019.1:0-10501 GCA_963549015.1 uncultured Streptococcus sp. | reverse complement strand
ATACACGAAGAGAACGTTGTACTTCAATTGTGAAGTCCACGTGCCCTGGTGTGTCGATGATGTTTACGCGGTGGTTGTTCCATTGAGCTGTTGTCGCAGCAGATGTGATAGTGATACCACGTTCTTGCTCTTGCTCCATCCAGTCCATTTGTGACGCACCTTCGTGAGTTTCACCGATTTTGTGGATTTTACCAGTGTAGTAAAGAATACGCTCAGTAGTTGTTGTTTTACCGGCATCGACGTGAGCCATGATACCGATATTACGAGTTTTTTCAAGTGAAAATTCGCGTGCCATGAGGTTTGTTTCTCCTATTTATTTTTGATTTCTATTCTATTATAACACGATTTTAATAAAAACGGATAGGCAGGACCTACCCGTTCTCAATGTTTATCTTGTTTTTGTTGGTTTCAACTTGTAGACAAGTTGAATTGAACTCGGGCTAAAAGCTCAAGTTAGCTGATTTGAACCCGAGCGAGGCCCGGTGCAAAAAAGATAAACTGCTTTGTGTTCACGGAACACTGCATCAGTTTCCTATTTTTGCCTTGGGCCTTTACCGCTCTTAGTATCATTTTATTACCAACGGAAGTGTGCGAAGGCACGGTTAGCTTCAGCCATACGGTGAGTGTCTTCACGTTTCTTAACTGCTGCACCAGTGTTGTTAGCAGCATCCAAGATTTCTTTTGCAAGACGGTCTTGCATTGTGTGTTCACCACGAAGACGAGCGATTGTTACCAACCAACGAAGTCCAAGTGTTGTACGACGTTCTGGACGAACTTCAACTGGGACTTGGTAGTTAGATCCACCAACACGACGTGCACGTACTTCAAGTACAGGCATGATGTTTTCCATAGCTGTTTCAAATACTTCAAGTGCATCGTTGCCAGTAGCTTCTTTGATTTGCTCAAAAGCACCGTAAACGATTGAAGCAGCTGTACCACGTTTACCATCAAGCATAACGCGGTTGATAAGACGAGTAACTAGTTGTGAATTGTAAAGCGGATCTGGCAATACGTCACGTTTTGGAGCTCTATTTTTACGACTCATTTCTCTTTATCCCCTTTCCTTATGCTTTTGGACGTTTAGTACCGTATTTAGAACGGCCTTGTTTACGATCGTTAACACCTGCAGTATCAAGTGCACCACGGACGATATGGTAACGTACCCCTGGAAGGTCTTTTACACGTCCACCACGAAGAAGCACCACGCTGTGCTCTTGCAAGTTGTGTCCGATACCTGGGATGTAGGCAGTAACTTCGATAAGGTTGCTCAAACGTACACGAGCGAATTTACGAAGGGCTGAGTTAGGTTTTTTAGGTGTCATTGTTCCAACACGAGTTGCAACACCACGTTTTTGTGGTGAAGAAACGTTTGTTTGAACTTTTTTATGACTGTTGTAACCAACGTTCAAAGCTGGTGATTTAGATTTTTCTACTTTTGATTTACGCGGTTTGCGAACCAATTGGTTAATTGTAGGCATCTACATTCTCCTGTGTTTTTTTATTTTTGGTGATGATACACTTGGTGACAGCTACCATCTGTGTGTACTTTTGCAACATTTGTCAGCACGTCCCTGTACACTTTTGAGAGACCAAAAGTAAAAAGTACCGTCTATTATTATAACACAATTTTTCCTTCATTGTCAAGATATTTTTCATTTTTATTCTGATCTTTTAACTCTTTGACACTAGTTCTTACCGCTTTTCTAAACCAAAAAAGGAGGCGATTTGCCTCCTACATTTTAGTATGGATTTCTTTCAACTCAAGCTATCGTTTCAGAATTTTTTAACCCTTCTTATCAAAGCCAACCAGATTCTTTTGCGATGTTGGCTGCATCTGTTCGATTACTAGCCTCTAGTTTCGAAAGAATATTGGTGACATAGTTTCGGACGGTTCCATTTGATAGATAGAGTTGGTCTGCGATTTCTTGGTTAGACAAGCCCTGAGCGATTCCCTTTAAAACAGCGATTTCTTGCTCTGTCAACGGATTGGGATGCGTCATCACCACCTCCATCAATTCAGGCGAATACTCCTTGCGTCCTTCGAGGACGGTGTGCAAGGTTTGCATGAGATCTGCAATACTTCTTTCTTTTAAGACATAGGCATCCACTCCAGCCTTGACCGCACGTTCAAAATAACCAGGGCGCTTGAAGGTTGTCACCACAACCACCTTTGTTTCTAACTTTTCTGCTCGTATCCACTCCAAGACTTCAAGGCCTGTCTTAACAGGCATTTCTACGTCAAGAATGGCGATATCTACGGACTCCTTTTCTAAAAGTTGGATTGCTTCTTGCCCATCCTTGGCTTGTAAGACAGATTCTACATCTGGTTGAAAGGCAAGCAACTGGCACATGGCATCTCGCAACATACTTTGATCTTCTGCAACAAGTAGTTTCATCTTAGTTTCTCTCCTTATAAGGTAGTCGAACCTGCACTTCAGTCGGCCGCTTCTGACTGATTACCTTTACCTCTCCTGAAAATGGAAGGACACGATCTCGGACTGTATGGAGCTCATCCCCTTTTAGAGAAACAAAGCCACAGCCATCATCTCTCACCGTTAGAATGAGTTCTTTCCCTGTTCGCTCTAATTTTAAGTAAGCTTTCGACGCTTGGGCATGTTTGATAATATTGGTCACTAACTCAAGCAAAATCATGGAAGCAGTTGACTCCAATTCCTGAGTTAGGCTAGCAGTATCTAGTTGATTATCTGTCTCCACCTCAATGCCAGCAATTTCTAACATCTTTTTCACAGTCTCTAGTTCGGATGTCAAAGTTCTAGACTTAAGATTTTCCACAATCGTTCGAACTTCACGCATTGATTCTTTGCTAATTTGCTGTATTTCTCTTAATTCCTTTTCCGCCTGTGGATAAGCCTGCATCTGCAATAACTGTATTGCCAAATCTGTCTTGACACTAAGCATAGCAAAGGTATGACCTAGACTGTCATGGAGATCCTGACCAATACGATTGCGCTCATTTTCAGCCAAGAAAAGATTGAGCTTGGCATTTTGCTTTCTCTTTTCTTCTTTTAGTTCTTCCGTCATCCGAATTCGATAAAGACCAAAAGTAAAGGCATCAGAAAAGATAAAAGTCACCAAGAAAAAGAGCAGTTGCCAGGGGCTAACTTGATTAACCAGATAAATCCCTGTCAAAATCAAGGGTTGCAAGACAATAAAACTGACAAAACGCCAAGAGTGAAAAGAAATCCCATCCAGTTGGTAAACGAGGAGGTTTGATAAATAAAAGATAAACCAAGCGAATCCCACATTTAACCAGACGGAACTGTAAAAAATGTAGGCAAGCATGATCCACCAAGCCAACCACTGCACAGTTCGATTTTGACTGACTAAAACCGAATAGAAGGCTAGGACAAATATCAAGGTCCATAACAAGGTTAAAAGCGGGTACTCTCCAACGATGACACCCGCTATGGGAAAGATGATAAACACTAACGAAATATGAAACATATAATGAGTGTTTTTTAATTTTTCCAACATAGATTTATTTTACCTCGATCCGTTTTTTCAGCTGAATTACCAGTACACTAAAGAAAACTGTATAGCCTAGTACAACCAAGGCGGAAAGAACATTAAACTCGTGGTGCTCCAAGTAAGCAGAGACGACCTGCATCAATTGATAGGTTGGAGTCAATTTTCCAATGGATTGGAGCCATTCTGGGAAGGAACTCAAAGGGAACCAGAGTCCACCTAGGACAGCCAAAGCAATATAGGCAATATTTCCAATAACCGTCATCAGTTGAGCACTGGGAAGCAGGCTCACTAAGACACCCATGCTGATAAAGACCACGCTTCCGACCAGCAAAATAACACCGATTACTAACCAGTCAAGCCAAGGTAGCGTAACTCCACGGACAAAATGACCAACTGAAAAGACAACTATAATTGATAACAAGAAAGTCAGTAGAGTACTGAACAGTTTTGATACATAGTATTCTACCATAGAAACCGGAGAATGTTGAATCAATTTTTGCCAGTTGTTTGTCTTGTCAGCTTCGAGTGTGCTAGGAATACTGAAAAAGGCGCTTGACATGATACTAAAGACCGTCATGGCATAGAGATAGGCTTGAAGAGCGATTTCTGGAATGTCTGACCCTGACATCATACCAGAAAATATAAGGTAAAACACGCTTGGGAGTCCGATGGATAGCAAGTAGTAGACTGCCTGCCGTTTCATCAGAATGATTTCCATTTTCATGAGACTTGTCATATTTTTCATCGTCAATCTCCTTTAGTCTTGAGTCGTTTCGAAGATACTGTCTAAGAGAGTTCGATTGCGAACTTCAATTTCTTCGATCGTGCAACCTTGTTCTTGCAAGGCTTTCCATACCTGACTGGCTTCTTTGGTGGTGAAGGAAAGAGCATTTTGCTTGATTTCAAGCTCTTGAACCATAGTCAAGGTACTAACAAAATCCTGATAGGTTAGAGGCACCGTAAAGTGTTTTTCTTGTTCTTCACCACGCATGGCATAAGGCGTCGTGTCACGAATCAATTGACCCTTGTGAAGGACCAAGATGCGATCAGCCGTATGCTCTACCTCTTCGATATAGTGAGAAGAATAGACAATGGTCACACCATTTTGCTTCAACCGATCGACAATTTCCCAAAAATGCTGACGTGTCGAGGTATCCATAGCAGCAGTTGGTTCGTCTAAAAATAGAATTTTCGGACGACCTATTAAAGCCAAGACGAAAGAGAACAAACGTTTTTGCCCACCAGATAGCTTGCCCGCTAGCTGATTTTTCTGCTTGTCCGAAAACCTTAGCAAATCATCAATTTCTTTGTCTGAAAGACTGTCGGGATAAAGTGACTTGAAAAATGATAGAAGCTCTTTCACTTTCAAGCTTTGAACAACTGCATTTTCTTGAGGTAAGACAGAAACAAGCTGCTTTAATCGAGGATCGATTGGCGCAAATCCTTGAATGGTTACCTGACCTGAGCTCACGAACTTGTCACCCAAGAGGCAATCAATCAAAGTTGTCTTTCCTGCTCCATTAGGTCCTATCAAGGCGACACATTCACCATCGTTGATTTCAAAGGAGATGTTCCGCAAGATCTCCTTGTCTTTTATTTTCTTACTCAATTTCTCAACTTTAATCACAGTCATGAGATTCTCCTTTCAACCACTCCATTCCCATAGGGAAAACGACAAAAATCATAAATCCAATCCCCCAAGCACCACGAATGAATTGGCGAAGCAAGGTTTGGTCAAACCAACCTGTAAACATTTCCACTAACCATGCCAAGAGTGACAGGCCGATAAAAAGATAGGTGATTGTTTTTTTCATTCCTCAAACTCCTTTTTCACTTCTCTGACTAATTTCAAACCTTCTCTGACAAGCCAAGACATCATTCCAAAGCCAGCAAAGAGCTCCCAAGGGAAATGGTAAAAACCCTCGTCCAATCCTGAAAACATGAGATAGGTCATAACTCCTGCTGCTACTAAACTCACTGCGACAATCATTTTATTTTTCATTTCTTCTTCCTCCATTTCATACTTCAATTATAGTCTTTTGAAGTTAGCGGAGCTAGATGCTTCTGTCACTAGGAAATATGACAAATGTCATAAAAAAAGAAAGCTGCAAAATCAACTTTCTTTTTAATCGATTTAATTTTTATTCCACACTGAAAAGATATGGATATACGGGTTGTTGACCTTGGTGAATCTCTACTTCAACATCTTCAAATTCTTCTGCGATTTCTTGGGCAATTTCATTGGCAAGTTCTTCGCTTCCGTCTTCACCGACATAGAAGGTTACGATTTCACTATCTTCGTCCAACATATGTTTCAAAGTTTCTGTCAAGGTTTGGTGCATGTCAGGATTTGACACGAGGATTTTCCCATCGACCATACCCAGATTATCATTTTCATGAATTGCTAATCCATCGATAGTTGTATCACGAACGGCTGTTGTTACACTACCGCTGATGACATCACCAAGGGCCGCAGTCATGCGCTCTTTGTTTTCTTCGATTGATTTGCTTGGATCAAAGGCAAGAAGGCTGGTCAACCCTTGAGGAATTGTACGTGCTTCTACCACAACAGCAGGTTGTTCAAGCACTTCAGCCGCAGACTGAGCTGCCATAAAGATATTTTTGTTGTTTGGCAAGAAGATAATGTTGCGAGCATTGACCTGTTCAACAGCCTTGATAAAGTCTTCTGTTGAAGGGTTCATTGTCTGACCACCTTCGATAACATAATCCACACCTTGGGCACGGAAGATATCTGCTAAACCTTGACCAGCTACTACTGCGATAAGGGCATACTCTTTTGTTTCAGCAGGCTTGTTGCCTTGAGTTGCTTCTTTTTCAACTTGCGCTTCGTGTTGGTTACGCATGTTGTCCACTTTTACCTTGATCAAGCTACCATATTTGAGACCTTCTTGCATGACAAGACCTGGATCTTCTGTATGGACGTGAACTTTGACAATCTCATCATCGTTGACAACAAGCAGTGAGTCGCCTAAGTCATTCAAGTAGTTACGGAATTCATCGTAGTCAAAGTCCTTAGAATAAGTTGGACCTTGTTTGAGGGCTACCATGATCTCCGTACAGTAACCGAAGGTAATATCCTCAGTTGCCACATGACCTGCTACAGACTTGTGGTGCTCTGCATTAATCATTTCACTCATGTTGGCAGGAGTAGCTACAAAGTCTTCAGAAGCACTGTATTCACCAGTAAGAGCTGAAAGGAATCCTTCGTAGATGAAGACCAAACCTTGACCACCTGAGTCTACCACACCAACTTCCTTAAGGACTGGAAGCATTTCTGGTGTCTTAGCCAAAGCTGCTTTTGCGCCTTCCAAGGCTGCACGCATGACCTCAACAGCATCATCTGTTTGCTCCGCTTTTTTCTTGGCACCAATAGCCGCTCCACGAGAAACAGTCAAAATGGTCCCTTCAACTGGTTTCATAACCGCTTTATAAGCTACTTCGACACCGGATTGGAAGGCAAGAGCCAAGTCTTGACCTGTTAATTCATCTTTTTCCTTGATAGCCTGAGAGAAGCCACGGAAGAGCTGAGAAGTGATAACCCCTGAGTTCCCACGCGCACCCATCAAGAGCCCTTTGGCAAGAATACTCGCTACTTCTCCAACTGTAGAAGCAGGCTTGTCTGCTACTTCTTTCGCACCATTTTCAATGGTCATTCCCATGTTTGTCCCAGTATCTCCATCTGGAACTGGAAAGACGTTCAATGAATTGACATATTCTGCTTGCTTATTCAAACGAGTTGATGCAGCTTGCACCATCTCTTGGAATAAACTGGTAGTAATTTTTGACACGATTATTCTCCTACAACTTTGATATTTTGAATGTAGACATTCACAGTCTGAGCAGTAATTCCTAGTTGATTTTCTAAACTAAAACGAACACGCTCTTGAATGTTTTTTGACACTTCGCTTATCTTTACTCCGTAGCTCAATACAGTATAAACATCAACTGCAATGCTACCATCTTCGGCTGCTTTTATAACAACACCCTTAGAATAATTTTCCTTACCAAGAAGGGCTTGGAAATTGTCTTTGAGGGCATTTTTACTAGCCATACCGACCACTCCAAAAATCTCAGTTGCGGCACCACCTACTACGGTTGCAATCACTTCATCTGTCAGTTCGATTTGACCATCTTTTGTATTAATTTTTACAGTCATTTTTTTTACCTCAACTAGTTGATACTCTATTTTATCATATTTCAGCCCAAGTGTAAAAGCAGAATGCTGTATCTGCGGATATTTACTCTATTTTTCAAATGGTTTTATCCTTAGAGCAAAAGAAAAAGACCAGTTAGGTCTTTTCATTTTTATTAAACGCGTTCAACTTTACCTGATTTCAAAGCACGAGCTGAAGCCCAAACTTTTTTAGGTTTACCATCGATAAGAACCGTAACTTTTTGAAGGTTTGGTTTTACGGCACGTTTTGTTTGGTTCATCGCGTGTGAACGGTTGTTTCCTGATACAGTCTTACGACCTGTAAAGTAACATACTTTAGCCATTGTGTTTTCCTCCTATTAGATCTAATATAGCGGATGTGCTAGCACCACATACCGTACTATGTTATCACACTTTCTCTATTTTGGCAAGGAAATTCGAAGACTTTTTAGTGTCTAAATTTTTGGGACTAGTCAAATATCCTTATAACTCCATAAGAAAGCGAGATTTTTCAGACAAAAAACTGGAAAAAGTTTCGGCTCTGTAATTTCTGTAGTGGGTAAAACCACTGTAGGAATGATGGAGCCTATTTGTTGTAGAAAAAAGTCCCATAAGATCTATAATGAAAAGCGACCAAACCATCATTAAAAAGACTTATATGGAACCATTCAATTTTATCACAAACACACTGGGGATCAAAGACTAGAACATTACTATTTTGGATGTTCTAGATGCTGGAACTCATAAAGAAATCATCGCTAAGCTGGATTATCCTGCTCCTAAATACCCTCACTTCCAAGGACAAATGACTAAATATGACTTCCGGAAAGAATCAAAAATTCCCTATTTAGAGTGTGCGGGTTACAAGACTCTCATTCGATTGAGAAAGCGCCGTTTCCGCTGTAAAATCTGTAAAAAAATGTCTGTCGCAATCAAGCCCTTAATCAGATTAAAGATAAAGAGGAGAAACATGAGTGGAGTCGTAACCATCAAAACGGCAGCTTTCGCAATCACACTCGGTAGGGTTTCCATTCCTGACCAGACCGCTTTTCCTAGCCCACGTAGGCCTTGTTTCCAGTTCTTCTCTTCTGCAGACGTGGTAACTGCTGATTTGGTTGAGTTGGAGTGTAGTATCTATAACCACTTCTAGTCACATATGCATCCATTTTCGTGTCCTTTATCATCTCTCTTCCCCCTCTTTTTATGGCTTCATTATACCATGGATGAGGGGGAATTACTAGATGTTCTATTTTTTATGCTTACGAAAACCTGCAAGACCCAACAATCCCAAAATCATTCCCACAACTGGAAGCATGCTTGCTGCTGTTCCTGTATTTGGAAGTGATGGCTGCGGTTGTGGCTTGCCTGGTTCTTTAGGCTCTGGTTTTGGAGGTTCTGGCGTTGTTGTTGTCACTTTCGCTGTCATCTCTTGTAAATTGACTGTATTGATAAAGGTATTTTCAACCTTCCCAGCCGAGATACGTTCTACCTCGATGTAGAAGTCTGCATCAAAGGTTCCTTTAACGCCTAGAGAGTTTAGGAAGTCTTGATTGATAACATACGACCATTTGCCTGCTTTTTCGTCCCATTTGACGGCCACAATCTTCTTGAGGAAGTCAGGATTTGTATCCTGGTTCACTTCAAATAAGAAGGCATAAGCTGTACCTTTGACAATCTTGTCACCAGCTTTGACTACTTTACCATCCTTCAGGATGACATCATAAGGCAAGATAAGGTCTTTCTCAGCTGTGTACTCTGTACCCTTGAAAATGCCTTGCCACTTACCTGTATATCGATCATGAACCACATCTAACTGGTCACTACCGTCATATTGGAAGAGGCTATCATGTTTAGCTGGAACAGTTACGCCATCAAGTAGATAGCGGATGTATTGGCCAATCTGTACCTCTTGACCGTCCAAGACTTTCTTATTATTCTTTTGATCCAGGGCATGTTTCTCTGGCTTCACATCAGGAACTGAGACAGTCACAAGGTTTGATTGATAGCCATTCCCAAAGTCAATCTGTTTAAAGTCATTCTCGACTTTGTCCCCTGCTTTAACCAAGAGTTTGGCTGGAAGATCAACAGTAACATTCTTATTTGGTTTCACGTAGTTCTGATAGAAACTCTTAGAATCCTTGGCTACCCAGAGATAGAACTCACCTTTAGGTTGCAAGTTCAATTCCTTCAAAATTTTATTGATTGCATCAGTACGTCCTGCATCTGAAAGTACATGATACATGTCAAATAGGTTTTTCACGTCTTTACCAGCAGCAGTCATCTTGATCTTGCTGTGGTCAACTGTGAAGGCTTTGTCTTGAACATCATCTAAGATTGCAAACTCCTTACCAAGTGCGCTCGCTGAAGCAAGAGTTTTGGCATAAGAACTGTAGTCTGTCATCAAGCGGAAGGTCACGTTACGATCAAATGTTTTAGCACCATTGATATCCTTTCCAGAATGATCTAACACAGATTTGACTGGTTTTGGAGGTCTTGGAGTGTAGTTCGTAACAGTATTTGAGAAAACTTCATAGTTATTCACTAACACTTTATAAGTGTTGTCATAGAAGCCCTTGTCATAGATTGGTTTCCAGGTAATCACAGGAGCTTCTAAGCGCTTCCCTTCGTAGGTTGCAGTAAAGGTATAAGTATTCTTTCCTGCATCATAGGCAACGCTCCATCCCGCTTTCTCTGCAGTTGCTTTCGTCACAGCTACATCAGGAACTGCTCCAGCTTCGAGTGGATCAATGATAGTAATCTTGTCACCTTTTTTAAGGTTCGCATAGATATTGTCATGATTCAATGTGTAGAGCTGCGTATCGTTTTTAGCAACTGTTT
>CAUUXT010000018.1:0-10541 GCA_963549015.1 uncultured Streptococcus sp. | reverse complement strand
GATTCTCCTGCACAGCTAGAAATCCAATCACTTCTGTTCCATCATAGGCTAGAGCGTACCAAGTTTGGTCTTGGGACAGGTCTGCTTGGATTTGTTCCAGTGTCCAAGGGCTGACTGGGTAAACAGCTGCCATGACAGCGTAGATGGCTTGAGCTAGGGCAGGTCGCTGTTGGATTCGTTTGATTTCTATCATAGGCGTTTAATGTAGGACTCGCCAGACTCGGTGTGGTTCTTGAGCCAATTTTCCTCGGCTTCAACACGTTTGAGGTAATTTGGTACAAAGTCGTGCAAGGAGTCTGCTTCCTTGTCCCATGCCCAAAGAGCTAGATTAGCTGCATTTGGCAAGGTTTCTTGATAGCTAGCTTGTGGCAGCTGTTCCTGGATCTGCTCCACAAAGGCTCCAACTTCTCCAACAAAGGTCACCTGTTCAACATCCTTGACTTTTTCTAGCACTTCCGCAAAGGACAGGTGTGCTTCTGGCATGACAGGTTTGGCATTTTCATAAAATCCTGCATAAACATTGTTGCGACGCGCATCCATCAAAGGAACAAGTAAGCCTTCTTGTTGGCGTGGCACCAGAGCCAAGAGGCTAGACATGCCAACTAACTCAATGTTCAGGGTATGAGCCAAGGTCTTGGCAGTAGCTACTGCGATTCGTAAGCCAGTATAACTACCTGGTCCTTCAGCTACCACGATTCGGTCCAAATCCTTGGGCGTCAGGTCCAGACTTGCCATCAAAAAATCGATGGCAGGCATGAGGGTAATACTGTGGTTTTTCTTGATATTGATCGTCATCTCGGCAAGAACTTGCTTGTCCTCTAAAATCGCTAGAGAAAGAGCCTTGCTGGACGTATCAAAAGCTAATACTTTCATAACATATTCCTATCTTTTTGTCTGCTTACTATTATACTACAAAAGCGGGCGCATGGGAATTTTCTTTGTTTTGAAACAAAAGGGCCTGTCACTTAGACAAGCAATTCTACACAAAAAATTCAAAAAAGTTGTAGCTTTTTTGAATAGAAAAGTGAACAAGGAAATTGAAAGGTTCTTCGTAAAAAATTTGGATCAGGCATTTATGTTTCAACTCGATTTTCGATATTAGAAATCATCGTCATAACAATAAAGATAGCACCTAAAAATAGAAAAAGTCCATCCCATTTATCAAGACGAGGTGGATTTTCTGTATATCTAGATGAATAATTGACTTTAAGCATTTAAACCAAAGTAGAAAACGAGCCAGACAACATAGGTTACAAGTAGGAGAAAAATTGAATAGAGCGTCACAAAAGCAAGCTTCCAAAGGAATTTTGTTTTGCGGTGTTCCAGATGCACAAACAGGGCATTTCCCCCATAGACACAAGCTACAAAGACTATAAACACCAATAGGCGAGCTCCTATCGCAAATTCAAACAAACTAAACATTCTTAATCCTCCTTTTGGTATTGCTATTTTTATATGAACTGTTGACAATGTTGGTCTATCAATGTTAAAATGTAATTCAACATTGGTAGGAAAATCAGGTTGAGTCGTTGACTCCTCGGGTTGCAGTGCTATCCCTGAAACTTTGGTTTCTAAAGAACTGAAATTGCGATTGAACAATTCGCCCCCAGTGTTAGATGGCTCTTGACTTCGGTCAAGGGCTTTTCTTTACCTTTTAGTAAGCAATCCACTCCATCTTGCTATTTCTACATCATTTTACTTATAGATTGACTTCTTAGCCTCATAGATGATAGAATTAAGTAAAGGCTGAGATCGAGTTTGATTTGGTGACAAGTCATTCAAAGGTTGCGATGCATTCGCTTCAGGTAGAGGTGCTGCCATCTGGACTGCTCCAGGAAAATCCCCGAGTTTTGTCTCAGCCTTTTTGGTTGCTCTCGAGATTTCTCAAGAGCTTTTTCTTTTTTCAAAGATATCATTCTGTCCCAACCATCTACTCCAACGATTAATGAAACTAGAACTATATTCTTCCTTAAATCTACTATCTCTTTAGATTCCCCCTTTATTATAACACCTAAGTACTCTCCGACCAAATCCTACCTGTCTTTTTGCTCCTTCTTCCCCTCACGACTTTCTCATTTTCCGTCTTTTACTAATTTTTCATTTTGTGGTATAATTGAAATAATTGTAACGAATCAAGGTCAATCTAGACACAAAATGGAATGAAATCAAGCAAATCTCTGCTAAAAGTTTGGAATAAGTTGACCTATAAATAGAAAGGAACTATATGATTTACAAAGTTTTTTATCAAGAAACAAAAGAACGTAGCCCACGTCGTGAAACAACACGCGCACTTTACCTAGACATCGATGCCAACTCAGAACTTGAGGGCCGTATCGCTGCTCGCCAACTTGTCGAAGAAAACCGCCCAGAGTACAACATTGAGTATATCGAACTCTTGTCTGACAAATTGCTAGATTACGAAAAAGAAACTGGCGTCTTCGAAATCACGGAGTTCTAATATGGCCTATACTCTTAAACCTGAAGAAGTCGGCGTTTTTGCCATCGGTGGTCTGGGAGAAATCGGGAAAAACACATACGGAATTGAATACCAAGACGAGATTATCATCGTCGATGCTGGGATTAAATTCCCAGAAGATGACTTGCTGGGTATCGACTATGTTATCCCCGACTACTCTTACATCGTAGACAATATCGACCGCGTCAAGGCTGTTTTGATCACACACGGACACGAGGACCACATTGGTGGAATTCCTTTCCTGCTCAAGCAAGCAAATGTCCCTATCTACGCTGGACCACTTGCCTTAGCTTTGATCCGTGGAAAACTCGAAGAACACGGCCTCTTGCGCAACGCCAAACTTTACGAAATCAACCACAACACTGAGTTGACCTTTAAAAATCTCAAGGCAACTTTCTTTAGAACAACCCACTCTATTCCAGAGCCTTTAGGAATTGTCATTCATACCCCTCAAGGTAAAATCGTCTGTACGGGTGACTTTAAGTTTGACTTTACTCCAGTTGGGGAACCAGCGGACTTGCACCGGATGGCAGCTCTTGGTGAAGAGGGTGTCCTCTGTCTCCTCTCTGACTCGACAAATGCAGAAGTGCCAACCTTTACCAACTCTGAAAAAGTCGTTGGTCAGTCCATCATGAAGATTATCCAGGGCATTGAAGGACGCATCATCTTTGCATCCTTTGCCTCAAATATCTTCCGTCTCCAGCAAGCAACAGATGCTGCTGTTAAAACTGGACGCAAGATTGCGGTCTTTGGTCGTTCTATGGAAAAGGCCATTGTCAACGGAATCGAGCTTGGCTACATCAAAGCTCCTAAGGGAACCTTTATCGAGCCAAATGAAATCAAAGACTACCCTGCAGGCGAGGTTCTTATCCTCTGTACAGGTAGTCAGGGTGAGCCGATGGCAGCCCTCTCTCGTATCGCTAACGGAACCCACCGTCAGGTGCAACTCCAACCCGGTGATACGGTTATCTTCTCTTCTAGCCCAATCCCTGGAAATACCACTAGCGTCAACAAATTGATTAACACTATTTCTGAAGCTGGTGTCGAAGTTATCCACGGTAAAGTGAACAATATCCATACATCTGGACACGGTGGTCAGCAAGAGCAAAAACTCATGCTCCGCTTGATTAAGCCAAAATACTTCATGCCTGTCCATGGTGAATACCGCATGCAAAAAGTCCACGCTGGACTAGCGGTGGATACGGGTGTCGAGAAGGACAATATCTTTATCATGAGCAATGGTGATGTCCTTGCCCTTACTGCTAACTCAGCTCGTATCGCTGGGCATTTCAATGCCCAAGACATCTATGTCGATGGAAATCGTATCGGTGAAATCGGCGCTGCTGTCCTCAAAGACCGTCGTGATTTATCTGAAGACGGTGTCGTTCTAGCAGTCGCAACTGTTGACTTCAAGTCTAAAATGATCTTGTCTGGTCCAGATATCCTCAGCCGAGGCTTTGTCTACATGAGAGAATCTGGCGACTTGATTCGCCAAAGCCAGCGCATCCTCTTCAATGCTATTCGTATCGCACTGAAAAACAAGGATGCTAGCGTGCAATCTGTCAATGGTGCCATTGTCAACGCTATTCGTCCTTTCCTCTATGAAAATACAGAACGTGAACCGATTATCATCCCGATGATCCTCACACCAGATGAAGAATAATACTCTTCGAAAATCAACAAAACAGCCCCGTTTTCGGAGCTGTTTTTTCTATGCTTTTTTGAGATTGAAACTCAATAAAAATCGAAATCAGACTAGAAGGCTAGGCGAAAGCATAACTTAAGCTAGCTCCCATAGTTCGGGGAACTATGGGAGGCTGTAGATGAATCAAAGCCAAGCTTTGAACTCATTCGTAAGAAGCCAACGATGTATCATTTTGATTTTTGAAGAGTTTTAGAAATACTACGATTTTTACCTTCCAGATACACCATCAAAATAGAAATATCTGCTGGGTTTACACCAGAGATACGGCTGGCTTGGCCGATAGTTTCTGGATTGATCAGTTTGAACTTCTGACGAGCTTCTGTCGCGATAGAATCAATATCATCCCAATCAATATTGGCTGGAATGCGTTTTTCTTCCATGCGTTTCATCTTGGCAACCTGATCCATGGCTTTGGAAATATAGCCTTCATACTTGATTTCTGTTTCAATCAATTCGATAATCTTGTCATCCAAGTCCTCAGCAGCTGGTCCGATGAAGGCCACCACATCTTGGTAAGAAACTTCTGGTCGACGGAGAAATTCCTTGGCTGTCACGGCATCAGTCAACGGCTTGAAGCCCATCTCCTCAACCTTAGCATTGGTTTCCTTGACTGGCTTGAGTTTGATGCTATCTAGTCGCTTCATCTCATTGTCAAATTGATTTTTCTTGATTTCAAAGCGAGCCCAGCGTTCATCATCCACAAGCCCAATCTCTCGACCCATCTCGGTCAAACGCATATCGGCATTGTCATGACGGAGGATGAGACGGTATTCAGCACGACTGGTCAAGAGACGATAGGGTTCAATAGTTCCCTTGGTCACCAAGTCGTCAATCATGACCCCAATATAACCGTCACTGCGCTTCAAAATCAATTCAGGCTTGCCTTGGATTTTCAGAGCCGCATTGATACCAGCGATAATCCCTTGGCCAGCAGCTTCTTCGTAACCTGACGTTCCATTTGTCTGACCAGCAGTGAAGAGGCCTGATATTTTCTTGGTTTCAAGTGTTGCACGCAACTGGTGTGGCAAGACCATGTCGTACTCAATGGCATAACCAGTACGCATCATTTCAGCATTTTCCAAACCTTTGATGGAATGAACCAAGTCACGTTGGACATCCTCAGGTAGACTGGTTGAAAGGCCTTGAACATAAACTTCCTCTGTATTGCGCCCTTCTGGCTCAAGGAAAAGTTGGTGGCGTTCCTTGTCCGCAAAGCGCACAATCTTGTCCTCAATTGACGGACAGTAACGAGGTCCCACTCCCTTGACCACACCTGTAAACATAGGCGCACGATGGAGGTTGTTTTGGATAATCTCATGACTGGTACCATTAGTGTAGGTCAACCAGCATGGCACTTGATCCTTGACATAGTCCTCATCACGTGAAGTATATGAGAAGTGATTAGGGGCCTCGTCTCCTGGCTGAATCTCTGTCACGTCATAATTGATAGAGGAAGCCTTAACACGTGGAGGCGTTCCTGTCTTGAAACGACCAATTTCGAGTCCCAGTTCCTTGAGATTATCAGCTAGATTAATCGAAGCTAGGCTGTGGTTTGGTCCTGATGAGTACTTGAGGTCTCCGATGATGATTTCACCACGAAGTGCAGTCCCTGTCGTCACGATAACAGCCTTGGCAGCATACTCTTGATGGGTAGCTGTACGCACACCGACAACCTTGCCATCTTCCACCAAAATCTCATCAATCATGGTTTGACGAAGGGTCAGATTTTCTTGATTCTCAACTGTCTTGCGCATTTCCTTAGAGTAAAGCTCCTTGTCAGCCTGCGCACGAAGGGCGCGAACAGCAGGTCCTTTCCCTGTGTTGAGCATCTTCATCTGGATGTAAGTCTTGTCAATATTCTTGGCCATTTCACCACCGAGGGCATCGACTTCACGCACAACAATCCCCTTGGCAGAGCCACCGATAGAAGGGTTACAAGGCATGAAAGCCAGCATTTCGATGTTGATGGTCGCAAGCAAGACCTTACAGCCCATACGGCTGGCAGCCAAGGAAGCCTCAACCCCAGCATGTCCCGCACCGATTACAATAATATCGTATTCTTCCGTAAAATTATAAGTCATTTTCTCTCCTATTCTTCAAGATGAATGTGTCTTAGTTGGCCGTCCCAATCTGGTAGGGCTGTTTTTAAAAAGGCTGGAACTAGCTGGATATTCTGGAGCTTATCCAAATCAATCCACTCACAAGGCTGCGGTTTTTCGTCTTCCTGCATGGTCAATGGAGCATCTTCAAGTAAGTTGACCAGATAATGAAACTCAATGTTGTGATAGGAAACACCGTCTTGTTCAAAACGATTTTCAACCACAAAAGCTAGATGTCCAGCTTGTGCTTTGACACCCAGTTCTTCCATCACTTCACGGACTACCGCGTCTTCCGTGCTTTCATTGACTTGAATCGCACCACCAATAGTGTAATACTTGCCCTCATCTTTGGTAACTAGGAGTTTGCGATTTTGGAGAATCAAGGCTGTCGCCCGAACTCCAAAAACCGTATTTCCCACTTTGGTCCGAAAATCCACTTGAGTCATCTCTTTCCTTTCCTCAAAACGACACAAAAACAGTCAAAACTCCAAAGAAGTGCAGGACAAAAAGCCTGCAACATCCATGAGCTTTGACCATCATTTCTATTGCTTTTATTATTGTAGCAAATTGAGAAAATTTGTCAATCTAAATGTACTGACAAACCTTGCCATCACGGTAGGCATTGTCAATCAAACCACCACCGAGACACTCTTCACCGTCGTAAAAGACAACTGCCTGTCCTGGTGTAATGGCGCGCTGCGGCTCCGCAAAGATGACCTCTGCCTTATCCCCTTTGACATGTACAGTCACTTTAGAGTCAGGCTGACGATAGCGGAATTTAGCCGTGCATTCTAACGTAAATTCCTCTGGCATATCACGAGTAAAGTGGACCTGACTGGCTTCTAAGCTAGTTGACATAAGCGAGTCATGGTAGAAACCTTGGCCTACATAGAGAATGTTCTGGCTCAGGTCTTTTCCAACAACGAACCAAGGGGCATTGTCACCGCCGTGTTGCCCACCGATACCGAGTCCGCCACGCTGACCGATTGTATAGTACATCAGACCAGCATGTTCGCCCATATCGCGACCATCCACAGTCATCATACGACCAGGCTGGGCTGGCAGGTAGTTGCTGAGAAATTCTTTAAAGTTCTTTTCTCCGATAAAGCAAATTCCTGTCGAATCTTTCTTTTTAGCAGTAGCAAGGCCTGCTTCTTCAGCTAGTCTGCGAACTTCAGGCTTTTCCAAATGTCCCAAGGGGAACATAGTCTTTTGGAGTTGTTCTTGCGAAAGTTGACTGAGGAAATAGGTTTGGTCCTTGCCATTGTCCACGCCACGAAGCATGTGAACAGTACCATCCTCATCACGCGCCACACGGGCATAGTGCCCAGTCGCTACATAGTCTGCGCCCAAGGTCATGGCATAGTCCAAAAAGGCCTTAAACTTGATTTCCTTGTTGCACATAACGTCTGGATTTGGCGTGCGCCCTGCACGGTATTCCGCTAGGAAATACTCAAAAACGCGGTCCCAGTACTCTTTTTCAAAATTGACAGAGTAGTAGGGAATGCCGATCTGATCTGCCACCGCAGCCACATCCTTGTAATCTTCGGTCGCCGTACAGACGCCGTTTTCATCTGTGTCATCCCAGTTCTTCATGAAGATACCGATCACATCGTAGCCCTGCTCCTTGAGAAGAAGAGCCGTCACCGACGAATCAACACCACCACTCATCCCCACGACAACACGTGTTTTAGAGTTATCACTCATGATAAGTCTCCCATCTATTCGTTTATTCACGATTGAAGGTCGTGTGTGCTTTAACGATTGAAGGTCGCTTGAGCAGTATTCATTATAACACGCTTGGTTGGAGAAGACAAGAAAGAGGCTGATAAATCATCTCAGCCTCTCTTTCATACTTTGCAAATGAATCAATTTTCCCCTTTAAGTTCTTTCTTCGCTTGTTCTATCTGGTATTTCACTTGCTCAAAGCCGGTTCCTCCTAAGGAATTCCGTCTCTGAACAGCAGTTTCTGGACGCAAGTAGATATAAATATCCTCTTCAATCAAGGGATGGTAGACTTGCAACTCCTTCAAACCCCAATCTTGGATGTTTTTACCATGCTTGATAGAGTCTAGAACCAGTTTTCCTACAATTTCATGCGCTTCTCTAAAAGGGAGGCCTTTTTCTGCCAAATAATCTGCCAGTTCAGTCGCATTCGAAAAGTCATTCTCTGTGGATTGCTGCATTTTGTCCTTATTAACCTGTATGCTCGATAGCATACCTGCCAACACATCCAGAGAATTAAAAATCGTTTCTACTGTATCAAACATGCCTTCCTTGTCCTCTTGCAAATCCTTATTGTAAGCCAGAGGCAAAGACTTCATGACGGTCAATAGTCCAAGCAAGTGCCCGTAAACCCGTCCTGTCTTCCCTCGAATCAATTCGGCCATATCAGGATTTTTCTTCTGGGGCATGATAGACGAACCTGTTGAAAAGCTATCAGACAAGCTAATGTACTGATACTCAAAACTGCACCAATTGATGATTTCTTCACAAAAACGACTCATATGCATCATCAAAATGCTGGCGTTTGAAAGGAATTCCAAGATAAAATCACGGTCACTCACAGCATCCAAGGAATTGGTATAGGGTTGTTGGAAGCCCAGTAAATCACTCGATAATTGACGATCGATTGGAAAAGTTGTCCCCGCCAAGGCAGCCGCACCCAGGGGAGATAGGTCCGTATGTTTCAAGTTAAATGCGAATCGCTCGCTATCCCTTTGAAACATATTGTAATAAGCCATGAGATGGTGGGCAAAACTAATCGGTTGGGCGTGCTGTAAATGGGTATAGCCTGGCATGATAGTTTCCACATGTTTTTCAGCCAAATCCAGCAAAACACTGCTCAGATTCGCCAACTTATCCAAGACATGTCCAAGCTGCTCCTTTAGATATAAGTGCATATCTGTTGCGACTTGGTCATTCCGAGAACGAGCCGTGTGCAGTTTCCCAGCCAGAGGACCGATTTTCTCTGTCAGCAAGACTTCCATATTCATATGGATATCTTCATTTACAATGTCAAAATGAAGATATCCTGCCTCTAAATCTTGCAACAAAGCTTTCAGACCATCTTGGATCTGCTCCGCCTCTTCCAAGCTCAAAATGCCAGTCTGTCCTAGCATTTGAACATGAGCTAAGGAACCCATCAAATCAAATTTTGCCAGCTGGTGGTCAAAGGAAATACTCGCACCGAACTGTTCTACCCAATCTTCCACAGTACCTTCAAATCGGCCACCCCATAATTTTGTATTTTTCGGCATATCCTGTCGTCCCTTTCTATCTCGTCACTACTCAACATTTTTCTGAACTTCTGAATAAACCTTAGTTGGAAGCCCCCAAAGCTTGATAAATCCAACAGCCGCATCTTGGTCAAAGGTATCCGCACTGGTATAAGTCGCCAAATTTTCATCGTAAAGAGAATTTGGAGATTTCCGAGCCACTACCTGGGCATTTCCCTTATAGAGTTTAACTTTTGCAGTTCCATTGACAACTTTCTGTGTCTCCTTGATATAGGCAATCAAAGCCTGAGTTGCTGGGCTAAACCACAAGGCATTATAGATGAGATTGGACAACTCATTTTCGATAATAGGTTTGAAATGAGCCACTTCTCTCACAAGAGTCAAGTCCTCAATCTCCTTATGAGCCTCCAATAAAGTCACAGCACCTGGGCACTCATAAATCTCTCTAGACTTGATACCGACTAGGCGATTTTCCACATGGTCAATACGACCAACACCGTGTTTACCTGCAATTTCATTTAGCTTTTGAATCAAAGTAGCCAGCTTCATCTTCTCACCATTGAGAGAGATGGGCACCCCGCAACTAAACTCAATGTCAATAAATTCTGGACTGTCTGGCGCCTCTTCTGGCGAAGATGTGATTCCAAATGCTTCTTCTGGTGCTTGGTTCCAAGGATTTTCCAAGACACCACATTCATTTGCACGTCCCCAAAGATTTTGGTCAATAGAGTAAGGATTGTCAAGGTCAGCTGGAACTGGGACGCCGTTTTCTTTGGCATATTGGATTTCTTCTTCACGAGACCATTTCCACTCACGAACAGGTGCAACTACCTTTAAATTGGGATCCAAAGCTGCAATAGAGACTTCAAACCGAACTTGGTCATTTCCCTTACCTGTACAACCATGGGCAATTGTGGTTGCCCCCGTCTGATGAGCTAGTTCAACTAATTTTTTTGAAATCAGAGGGCGACTCAGAGCGGATACCAAGGGATACTTCTGTTCATAGTAGGCATGAGCCTGAA